>JAEZHL010000046.1 GCA_023416575.1 Pseudomonadota bacterium | reverse complement strand
GCGAGGGCCAGCGCCAGCGGCTCGAGATAGACGACGGTTTTGCCGCCAAACCCGCCGCCGATCTCCGTCGCAGTGACGCGGATCTTCGAGATGTCCCAGCCGAGCAGCTTGGCGCAGTGCGCCCGCACGACCCAATGCCCCTGGGTCGTCACCCACAGGTCCGCCTGTCCATCCTCCGCGACGGTCGCAAGGCACGCGTGCGGCTCGATGTAGCCCTGGTGAACCGGCTTCGTCTTGAACTCGCGCTCGATGACGATGTCTGCCTCGGCGAAGCCCTTCTCAACGTCCCCGAGCGCAAACTCCACCCGTTTGGCGATGTTGGACGGCTGCTGCGGCGCCGGCTCCACGCCGACGGTCATCATGTTCTCATGCAGCAGCGGCGCGTCGGGTTGCATCGCCGCATCGACATCGAGCACGTGCGGCAGCACCTCGTAGTCGACCTCGATGAGCTTCAGCGCCTGCTTCGCGATGCTGGCGCTGGTGGCAGCAACGGCGGCCACGGCATGGCCCTCGTAAAGGACCTTCTCGCGCGCCATCACATTACGCACGAGGTCGCGGTAATTCATCATCATCTCGCCCGCGGGCACGAACTCCGACGGCTGATCCGAGAAGTCGCCGCCGGTGACGATGGCCTTCACGCCGGGGAGTGCTGCGGCTTTCGTGGTGTCGATCCGCTTGATGCGCGCGTGCGGGTGCGGGCTGCGTAGTACGCGGCCGACGAGCTGGCCGGGCAAGTTGTAGTCCGCCCCGAACCTGGCGCGGCCTGTCACCTTGTCGACCCCGTCGGGCCTGATGGGACGCGTGCCGACCACCTTCAGACCAGCGTCGCCCTCGGCATTCCGGACTCGTTCCTGCATAGCTCAGGTCCTCCTGATCTCGGCGGCGGCATCCATCACGGCGCGCACGATCTTATCGTAGCCGGTGCAGCGGCAGAGATTCCCGGCCAGCCAGTAGCGCACCTCGGTCTCGGTCGGGTCCGGGTTGCGATCGAGCAGCGACTTCGCGGCGACGAGGAAGCCCGGCGTGCAGATCCCGCACTGGAGCGCCGCATGCTCGAGGAACTTGCGCTGCAGCGGATGCAGCTCGTCCCCGCGGCCGATACCTTCGATCGTCTCAACCGACTTGCCCTGCGCCTCGACGCCCAGCATCAGGCAGGAACAGACGAGGCGGCCGTCGACGAGAACGCTGCACGCCCCACAATCCCCTGTGCCGCAGCCATCTTTTGTACCGGTGAGCTCCAGCTCGTCCCGCAGCACGTCAAGCAGCGTCTGCTGCGTCTCGCAAAGAACCTCGACCGGATCGCCGTTCACGGTGAATTCGATGTGGTGTTTCGCCATCAGCGCGACCTCGCCCGCTCATATGCCTTGTGCGCCGCACGGCGCGCCATGACGCCCGCGACCTTGATCCGGAATTCCCGCGTGCCGCGCTTGTCGTCGATCGGCTGGCACGCCGCGCGCACGGCCGCTTCGAATCGGGAAAGCGCCGCTTCGTCGAGGAAGCTGCCGCACAGCGCAGCGCCGGCCTCGGGCACCAGTAGCGGCCGCGCAGCCACGGCACCCAGCGCAACCCGCGCAGCCGTGATCACACCGCTCTCGTCCAGCGTGAGGTTCACACCGGCGCCGACGACGGCAATATCCATCTCCGTCCGGGGAATGAACCGAAGGTAGGCATCGGCCGACCGCGGCGACCGGGGCGGCAGCAGGAAGGAGACCACAAACTCGCCCTTCCCAAGCGCCAGCCGGCGCGGTCCGAGAACGACATCCTCGACCGCCATCTCGCGCTGGCCATCCGGGCCGACGACCGTCGCGATTGCACCGGCCGCGATGAGCGCCGGCACGCTGTCCGCCGCGGGGGACGCGTTGCAGAGATTGCCACCGAGCGTCGCGCGCCCCTGGATCTGCGTCGACCCGATCAGGTTCGCGGCCTCGATCACACCCGGCCAGACCGTTTTCAGCTCGGGGTGTTCCTTGAGCTCCGCGCCCGTGACGGCAGCACCGATCCTGAACCCGCCCCCCTCGCGCCTGATTTCCCGCAACGCAGCGATCCGCTTGATGTCGACCAGGAGTTGCGGCTCGATGACGTCGGTCTTGAGTTGCACGAGCAGATCGGTTCCGCCAGCCAGGATGCGGGCTTCGCCCGCCCCGGACGCCAGAAGCGCGACCGCGGCTTCCAGTGATTCCGGCGCCTCGTATCGCATGCGTTTCCTCTGAGTTTCTGGATGCTGACTCTTGCGCCCTAGCAAACCACACAGCGGGCGCGGCGCCAACCGCCTCACTCAATTTCAGCGGCAGCAACCCTCGATACGCCCCCGCCTTCCGTTCGCACCCGGTCTGGCGATAGTGTAGCAGAGATCAGACCGCGCCCACGCGCTGTCGCAAAGGTGCTTGAAAACAGTGGCAATTCGAATCGGGAGGTCCCCAGCCGATGTCCATCACGCGTCGCACTTTCATTGCCACCGGCGCAGCAGGTGTCGCGGCACCGGCCGTGCTCCGCGTCACGCGCGCCAATGCTGCCGAGTTGACGCTGAAGCTGCATCACTTCCTGCCCGCGGTTTCCAGCGTGCATGCCCACCTGCTGGCGCCATGGGCCAAGCGGATCGAAACTGAAACCGGCGGGCGCTTGAAGATCGACCTCTATCCGTCCATGCAGCTCGGCGGTACGCCACCGCAGCTGTACGATCAGGCGAAGGACGGGGTCGCCGATATCATCTGGACGCTGCCGGGCTACACGGCGGGCCGGTTCCCCTCGACCGAGGTCTTCGAGCTGCCGTTCGTCGGCGCGCGGCAGGCTCGGGTCAACGCGCGCGCGGCCCAGGACTTCGCCGAGCAGCATCTGAAGGAAGAGACGAAGGACGTCCGCCTGCTCTGTTTCTGGTGCCATGACCATGGCGTCATCCACACCAAGCGGCAGGTCAAAACCATGGCCGATCTTAAGGGCCTCAAGCTGCGCTTCCCGACGCGCCTTGCCGGCGAGGCGCTGAAGACGCTTGGCGCCAGCCCGATCGGCATGCCGGTGCCGCAGGTGCCCGAGAGCTTGGCCCAGGGCGTCATCGACGGGGCTGTCATCCCATGGGAGGTCGTGCCGTCGATCAAGGTGCACGAGCTCGTCAAGTATCACACCGAAATCCCCGGCTCGCCGACGTTCTATACAGCAACGTTCATGATCGCCATGAACCCTGCGAAGTACGAGAGCCTGCCGGACGACCTGCGCAAGGTGGTCGACGCGCAATCCGGCATGGCGCTCGCGACCGAGGCGGGGAAGATGTTCGACGACATCGGCACCAAAATATCCGAAATGGTCAAGGCCCGAGGCAACACCATCGCGACGATTGAGGAAGCTGAAAAGGCGCGCTGGATCGAAACGACGAAGCCGGTGATCGACAACTGGGTCAAGCAGATGCAGTCGCGCAATCTCGATGGCGCTAAGCTCCTCGAAGCCGCCAAGGCGTCGCTTGCGAAGTTCGAGAATGCTTGAGCGCAGCTTGTTGATCCAAGCCTGACGAGATGGAGGATCAAGGTATGCCGAAGGGCTATTGGATCGGGCACGTCACCGTGACGGATCCCGAAGGATACAAAGCGTATGTGGCCGCTAACGCTGAGCCGCTGGCCAAGTACGGTGGACGCTTTATCGTGCGCGGCGGACAATACGAGACCCGCAGCGGCACCGAACGGCAGCGCCACGTGGTGATCGAGTTCGACAGCTTCGCACAAGCGAAGGCGTGCTACGATTCACCCGAATATCAGGCAGCGGCAAAGATCCGCGACGCGAACGGCATCGTCGATCTGGTGATCGTCGAGGGGGTTTGACCGCCCAGGAAACGAAAAGGGCCGCCCTTCCGGGCGACCCTTCGATACTTCGGCAGTTCGAAACGCTTATTTCAGCGAGTCGTGCCCACCGCGGTGGCCGCCGAACAGGTCGACCTTCCAGGTCACGCCGAGACGTAGGGAATGGACGTCTGTGTCGTTTTGCACGAAGTCACCGAATATGTCCTCTTTCCCGAAGTCCGTGTAACGATATTCGGCTTTCAAGAACAGGTTATCGCGCAGCTGCTGCTCCACACCGCCGCCGACGAAGTATCCATCCAGCGTTTTGCTTTCGCCGTAACCGTTGATGCTCCAATCGTAGTCAGCTTGAGCGTAACCGGCGTTCAGATACCACATCGTGCTGGATGAGCGCACATATCCAAGGCGCGCACCGATGGCCCAGTTGTTCGAAATGTCTGACTTGACTTGCGCAAATCCACCAAAAATGGACTCC
>JAEZHL010000032.1 GCA_023416575.1 Pseudomonadota bacterium | reverse complement strand
CCCTCCTGGAACGAGGCTGTCTTGAATTCCGGGCGCGGGTCGCGGCCGGGCTTCTCCAGCTCCGCCAGAATGTCGGTCACCGTCGGCACACCGAAGGTGGCATCCGCGAAGGCGGCAGGCTTGATGGTCCTCAGAAGCGCTTGATCACCGATGAGGGACTTCAACGAGCGCCCTGTCGTCTCGGCAATCCTCTCGACCACCGGGTAAGCCTCGGGGTGAACCGCGGAAGCATCGAGAGGGTTCTTGCCGTTCATGATCCGCAGGAACCCGGCCGCCTGCTCGAACGTCTTCGGCCCCAGACGCGGGACCTTCTTCAAGGAGCTGCGCGACTTGAACGCGCCATTCTCATCACGGAACGCGACGATGTTGGCGGCGAGCGTCCGGTTGAGGCCAGACACGCGCGCCAGCAACGGAATGGACGCCGTGTTCACGTCGACGCCGACCGAGTTCACGCAATCCTCGACCACCGCATCGAGCGACCGGGCGAGCCCGGCCTGATCAACATCGTGCTGATATTGCCCGACGCCGATGGCCTTCGGCTCGATCTTCACCAGCTCCGCAAGGGGATCCTGCAGACGCCGGGCGATCGAGACGGCACCACGCAGACTGACATCGAGATCGGGAAACTCGTTCGCTGCCAGCTCCGACGCCGAGTAGACCGACGCCCCCGCCTCCGACACCATCACCTTGGTGAGCTTCAACTGGGGCATCTTGGTAATCAGCTCGGCGACCAGCCGGTCGGTCTCGCGGCTCGCCGTTCCGTTGCCGACGCTGACGAGGTCGACCTTGTGCTTCACGCACAGCGCCGCCAGCGTGGCAAGCGCGCCCTGCCAATCGCGCTTGGGCTCGTGCGGGTAGATCGTCGCCGTGTCGACCAGCTTGCCCGTCTGGTCCACGACCGCCACCTTGACGCCAGTGCGGAAACCCGGGTCGAGCCCCATCGTGGTCCGCGGACCGGCGGGCGCGGCAAGCAGCAGGTCCTTGAGGTTCTTGGAGAAGACCGAGATCGCCTCGCTGTCAGCCCGCTCCTTGAGCCGCATCAGCAGATCGACATCGAGGGAAACGGCGAGCTTCGCCTTCCACGCCAAGCGGACCGTGTCGGCAAGCCATTGGTCTGCCGGCCGGCCCCGGTCGGCAATGCCGAACGCGGCCCGGATCTTGAGCTCCGCCGGATGCGGCTTGTCGGCCTCGTGCGGGACGTCGAGATCGAGGTCGAGAATGCCCTCGTTGCGCCCGCGCAGCATGGCGAGCGCCCGGTGCGAGGGGATGTCCTTGATGCGCTGGCTGAAGTCGAAATAGTCGGCGAACTTGGCCCCGTCCGTCGCCTTGCCCTGGATCACCTTGGAGGCGAGCACGCCCTCGCTCCACAGCCATTCGCGCAAGGCGCCGACGAGCCCGGCGTCCTCACCGATGCGCTCGATGAGGATGTGGCGCGCCCCCTCGAGCGCAGCCTTGGCGTCAGCGACACCTTTCTCGGCATCGACGAATTTCGCAGCTTCGGTCTCCGGCACCAGCGCCGGATTCTTCAGCAGGAGCTCGCTCAGGGGCTCGAGCCCGGCCTCGCGCGCGACCTGCGCCCTGGTCCGCCGCTTGGGCTTGTAGGGCGCATAAAGGTCCTCGAGCTCGACCTTGGTTTCGGCGCCGTTGATCGAGCGGGCGAGCTCGGGCGTGAGTTTGCCCTGCTCCTCGATGCTTTTCAGAACGGTTGCGCGGCGACTTTCCAGCTCGCGCAGGTAGCCGAGACGCTCCTCCAAAGTCCTGAGCTGCGTGTCGTCGAGGCCGCCGGTCTTCTCCTTGCGGTACCGGGCAATGAACGGCACGGTCGCGCCTTCGCCCATCAGCTCCACGGCCGCCGCGACCTGACCGACGGCGACGCCAAGCTCCGCCGCGATGCGCTGACTGATTTTGTCCATTTGAGCCCTCAGGTTCCCGCTTACAGCTGCGCGACGCGCCGGTACATGGCGCGATTCTCATGGTCTGCGAAGCATGTGTGTCGATGGCAATGGCACCATTTCGACGGCCCCGTGCCCGATCGAGGAGACCCCAGTCGCAATCTGTCGCAACCGCCCCCGTCGCCGCTCGCTCCTCAATTGATAGCAAGTTGAGCGATCGTGATCTCGTCGCCATCCGCGTGGCGGTGTCGCACCGGACCGCGATCCGCCGTCCAGTCGATGCATCCCATGCTTGCCGGCATGCGGCGACTTGGACATTCCGCCTCAGGGAACGCGGAACGAGAAAGATGTCGATGCGTGCCTGTCCTCACTATATGCAGACGGGATGACCGCAGAAGATGATTTCGAGATTTTCCTGGTGGCCGTTCCAGGCATGGAGAACGTGCTTTGCGAGGAAGCCCGGGCAAAGGCCTTCGCGCAAGCCACGCCCATCAAGGGCGGCGTGACGATCAGGGGCGGTTGGCCCGAGGTCTGGCGCGCCAATCTCCAGTTGCGCGGCGCCAGCCGGATCCTCGCGCGCATCGGTGCATTCCGGGCCTTCCATCTCGCCCAGCTCGATAAGCGCGCGCGCCGGCTGGAGTGGAGCAAGATCCTGCGCCCGGATGTGCCCTTCTCCGTCGAGGCCGCGTGCAAGAGCTCGCGAATCTACCATTCGGGTGCCGCCAAGCAGCGGATCGAACGGGCGATCCAGGAGGAGCTCGGCGCCCCCGTCTCCCCCGACGCGGAGGTCTGCATCAAGGCGCGCATCGAGGACGATCTGTGCACGATCGGCATCGACACGTCAGGGGAGCCCCTGCACAAGCGCGGTCATAAGGAGGCCGTTAACAAAGCACCGATGCGGGAGACCTTGGCGTCTCTCTTCCTGCGCCAGTGCGGCTATGACGGCACCGAGCCCGTGGTCGATCCGATGTGCGGGTCCGGCACTTTCATCATCGAGGCCGCCGAAATCGCAGCGGGGCTCAATCCGGGCCGGTCACGGCATTTCGCGTTCGAGCACCTCGCGAACTTCGATCCGGTGGCCTGGCAACGTCTGCGCGCCACCGAAGCCCCCGCCAGACCTGCCATTCGCTTTTACGGCAGCGACCGGGACGCGGGTGCCGTCGCCATGAGCCGTGCCAACGCGATGCGCGCGGGCATCGGCGAGATGACGGACTTCCAGCAGCACGCGATCAGCGACCTCGTTCCCCCGAGCGGC
>JAEZHL010000018.1 GCA_023416575.1 Pseudomonadota bacterium | reverse complement strand
GGTTCGACTTGAGAGGCAAGTGATTTATTGGATGGGCTTGTGGAGCGTGACGAGACGGCTGCCGTCCGTGAATACCGCCTCGATCTGGATCATCGGCACCATATCGGGCACACCGTCCATGACATCGCTGGCGGTCAGGACGCTGCGGGCGCCGCCCATCACGTCTTCGACGGTTTTTCCCTCCCGGGCGCCGTCCATCACGTAAGCGCAAAGTATTGCAACCGCCTCAGGGTGGTTGAGCTTTAGGCCCTTGTCTTTTCGCTTGCGTGCGATCTCGGCCAAGGAATAGGTCAGGAGTTTATCGAGCTCTCTCGGGGTCAGATGCATGGGATATCCTTCGGGCTGGCTGCGTTTGCCGGGGTCACCTGCCATGCCGGCCGGCAGTAGGCCGATTGGCTCCGTTCGGTAGAAGACCTGCGGTTCACCACAGCATCAGGCCGACGCCGGCTAGGGAGATTGCGGCCCCCATGCCGCGCGTCACCAGCTTGCCGCTGAAGCGGGGGGCGGCGGCGAGTCCAGCTGCAACACCGGCAGCATGGAGGAGCGCTGTCGCCGCGACGAAGCCCAGGCCATAGCCGAGCGCGGAGATGGTACCCGGCATTTCTGATCCATGGGCATGACCATGGAAGAGTGCGAAGGCTGCGACGAGGGCGACGCCGGCGGCCAAATGAATGCGCCAAGCAAGCGCTACCGCAAGACCAATGACGAGCAGGGATCCGAGGATGCCGAATTCGACGAATGGAAGCGCGATCCCGGTCAGTCCGAGTAAGCCACCGACCGTCAGGGCAGATAAAAATGCCAACGGCAGTGCCCAGATGGCACGACCACCGATCTGGGCCGCCCACAATCCAACGCCGATCATTGCGAGGAAATGGTCTAAACCACCAAATGGATGATTGAATCCCGCACTGAGGCTTTCAGGATGGCATGCCCCCAAACATGGATGGGCATGGGCCAATGACGGTACCAGCATGACACCGAGCACGGTGAGACAAAGCTGGGCGATCCTGTTCATTGCACACTCCTGCTAGGGTCGTGGGGGTGATCTATCCCGTAAGTGCGTGCGCGGTGCCTTGCGCTAAAATCGAGGGCTGAACTCTGCGAAGATAGCGCCGGTTCCGCCCTAGTTGGACAAAAATGGAGCTGAGCCGAAGATCCGGTAACGGCCATAATAGCCGATGCGGTTTATTTTAGAAAATCCAGGAATTTATCGCGGCAGGGGGACGCTCGTCTGCTTTGGGCAACTCGGAATTCCAAAAAGCGACCTTCACCCCTGCAGTGTTACAGAGTGGCATCGAAAAGTAGGCGAGGCATCGGAACTGCCGATATCGTTTTACGTTCGGTGTGCATGGCCAACGAGCATTCCGGTGCGGAGGAGAGAGACGCTGGTCCAGGCTGGGCGATGACGGCCATCTTAGTTGGCATTGGCGGCGGCTTGGGCGCAGCGGCACGGCACTTCCTGACTGTCGATCTTCCATGCGCGACGCATCCGCTGCCGTGGCCGACGTTCGCAATAAATGTCTTCGGTTGCTTTTTGATTGGCGTATTGACGGTGCTGCTCGAGTCGAGAGTCGCGCGACCTTTGGCGCGACTATTCCTTATCACCGGCTTCCTTGGCGGCTTTACGACATTCTCCCACTACATGGATGGGATCAGGGAACTGTTCGTCGGTGGCGATGCTCTTGCCGCTTACATCTATACGATCTTGACGCTTTTCGGCGGCCTCGTGGCCGTCTGGTTTGGCATCGCAGCCACCCGGAGGCTGAGGCCGGCGCCGCCCGCCCGCGCCGGATGAGGTGGGCCGATGATCTATGTTCTTGTCTTTGTCGGGGGCATCGTAGGGGCCTTGGCGCGCTATTATATGGATCGGTTCGTCAAAGCGGAGCTCGGCACTTCCCTACCTTGGGGTACGCTCGCGGTCAATTTGACCGGATCGATCATTTTGGGCTTGCTGATGGGCGCGTTCGTGAAGGAGGCCTTATCCAAAGACGAGCTGGCATTTGTGGGCACGGGAATTTGTGGCGCGTTTACGACGTTCAGTACCTTCAGCAACGAGACCTACCACCTCTTCGCAACAGGATCTAGCGGGAGGGCGTGGGCGAATATCATTGTGAGCATCATTTTGGGAGTGTTGTCGCTTTTCGGCGCTTATTCGTTCATGGTCGCCATCCTCTGATCGGCCGCACACCAGATGTCGCGGCCGGTAGATACACCGGGAGAAATGAATTCGGAGGCGTCTCGAAAGAGCTTGTTCGTGAATGACAGCGGATCAGAAAGATGGGGTCGATGGACAGCGTTTACGCAGCCCGTTCGCGTTCTTCTCTCGCGAACGCTTCATAAAAGGCCTTGGACATGGGGTCATGTCGGCAGTCGCGGCTGGGCTCGGTTTTGCTCCAGCCCCCATACTCGGGCTGCATGAGGGTTATTGGGGTGCCATAACCGCGGTCACGATTGTGCAGGCCGACTTTAAAAAAATTCCATCGCTTGCTGTAGATCAATTGGTGGGTGCTGCGATCGGGGGGGGCATGGCCGTTCTCGTGCTGATGGTCTGGGGGCAAGGCCCATTGGGATATGCCGCGGCCGTGATATTATCGATCCTGGCCTGCTGGGTTTTTCATGTCGAAACAGCATGTCGTGTCGCAGGGATCACTGCAACGATCATCCTGCTGATTCCACATGCCAATTCGCCGGAAGAAATGTGGCTGTCGCGAATAGGCGAGGTGTGTTGGGGGGTGTTGGTTGCAGCGGCGGTACTATGGGTCGTGGCGCATTTCGAAAAGGCCGAAGGGAACGAGAAATGATGGCCTTTGCGGAGAAAGACACCTGAGCCCATTTGCTAGATGATGACAGCATCGGCCAAGCTGTCGCTTGGAAGTTTCGACCAGCAAGCGCCGACGACGATCCGGCTGATCGGCAGGAGTAAGTGTTTCAGCAGGCGTGCGAGGGTGGTCACGATCGGTGGTGTCCTGCTGGTCGCGTTTCTTCATCCGCCAGTTTGCATAGCCAGGACAGCAAGGCTCTTCCACTCACTCTCGAATGCGCAGTCCATCCAGGCCGAAGAGATGTGCGCGGGACGTATCGGGCCGTAAGGTGATGTCATCTCCCTTTCGAGGCGCGAGCGTGTCCGCTGGGTGCCGCAGGGCGAGCGTGGTCCCGCCACCCAGAGCCGCGTGAATGATCCGCGAGTCTCCGAGCTCCTCGATGTGAAGCACGCGGGCACGCAATGTGCCGGGCTGTCCAGGCGCCGCGAGCGCGATGTTCTCAGGCCGCAGTCCAAGATTTGCAGATCCGCTGTGCATCGTCGCGACCGGCAGCCGTTCGCCGGAGGCCAGGACAGCCTCGCCAGCCTCCAGGCTGACGGGCAGAAAGTTCATTTGCGGCGAGCCGATGAACTCCGCGGCAAAGCGGGTGGCTGGTCGATGGAAAAGGTCCGCCGGTTTGCCAGCTTGCTCGATCCGGCCTTTGTTCAGGAGCACGATGCGGTCTGCGAGGGTCATCGCCTCGAGCTGGTCGTGCGTGACATAAATCATCGTGGTGGAGAGCTCTTCGTGCAGGCGGGCGATCTCCAGGCGGGTTTGCGCACGCAGGGCGGTATCCAGGTTGGACAGCGGCTCGTCGAACAGGAACACCTGTGGCTGGCGCACGATGGCGCGGGCGATCGCCACGCGCTGACGCTGGCCGC
>JAEZHL010000431.1 GCA_023416575.1 Pseudomonadota bacterium | reverse complement strand
GCCCCGGCGGGCCACATGCGCTCGTGACCGGACTAAGCGTTTTTGCGTTCGACAGAACGCGGGGGCAATTCAGGCTCGAGAGCGTGCATCCGGGAATTAGCGCTGCGGACGTGCGCGCGGCGACGGGGTTCGACTATGCGGCGCCGGATACCGTGCCGATCACTGAGCCGCTCGATAATGCAGCATTGACCCAACTGCGCACAGATGTGGCCCGTCAGGTCGCCGAAACCTATCCTGCATTTGCCGCCAGGACGTGGGGCGTCGCCATCTAAATTCGATCGGATTCATTGCAATTCAGCCGATCGCGCTCAAGGTAATCAGCTCACGCAGCACAACAATCTGTCGTCACAAAATCGGTATCTACCTTTCGCGGGCGAGGGCGAAAGGTCGTGCATATGAAGCAGCTGTTCGAAGCTCTCGCGCGTCAGTGCGGGAGAGTGATACCGGCTTGCCGGTCTCAATTCCTCTACGCCGGTCCGATGGCGTGCATACTGGTATCGTTCGCGGTCAGCGGGTGTGTTGTCCAGGCCGCCCATCCGCCACCGCCCGCAGTGTCGATCCCGAAGCCCACGGCACGAATGATGGCTCGGGAGACCGCGCCGAAATGCACGTATTCGGACGCGGATCCGGTTGCTGTATCCGCTGCCGCCACGGACAGTCGCAGTGACGCCAGTAATGGCGCGGCGGAACTGAAAACCGTCGACCCCGATGCGAAGGTGATGGCCGCCTTGGAAACGGTCGAGCGGCGGGAGCGGGAACGCGATTGTTTTCGCGATAGCGAGCAGCGCGTCCGGGCCAAGCTGATGGAGCTTCAGGCTTCGGTGCGCGCAATGGTTCGAGCGATGGAAAAGCAGAAAGTCGCTTCCAGCGACTGACTGGACTACTCAGCCCGCGGCTGGCCGGGGCTGAATAAGGGCCTCGATGGCGTCGGCGAGATGCTCGTCGGCGATGTTGCCGGCGCCCTTGGCCACCCTGATCTCGTGCGCTTTTCGGAGCACGTCGGCATGGGTGAACCCGGCCGGCGGCTCGAACTTGTAGCAGGCCAGCTCGAACAGCTGGCCGAGGGGATCGCGGAAGTAGAGCGAGTGCATGAAGCCGCGATCGACCTCTCCCGAATTGGCGAACCCGCGGGCGCGCAGCCGGTTGGCTGCTTGCGTGAACGAGGCGCGCGAGACGGAAAAGGCGATGTGATGGACATTGCCGATGTTGGTCGGATTGGGCGACGGATCCGGCCGCCAAGATTCATTAGTGAAAATCGTAATGAGCCGCCCGTCGCCGGGATCGAAGTAAAGGTGGTTCTGATCGGGCGCATCGAGATTCGGTTGCTCGAACACGAACGGCATGCCGAGCACGCCTTCCCAGAAGTCTATGGAAGTCTGGCGATCGGCCCCGACCAGAGTGATGTGATGCACGCCCTGGGATTGCACGCGCTGCATTGACAAGCTCCCGCATAATCACAGGCCGCGAACCGGCGTCCTGATGCCCCGAAAAGAATCGCTTCGATCTTACTTCGTTTCTTCGCTTTCGCTGGGTAGCGACTCGCTCTCGAACTCGCTTTGCAGCTCCTGCTCGAACTGCACGAGGTCCTGCGGCAGCGGCATGCCATAGGCCCTGAGCTCGTTCAACCGGCGCATGATCACGAGATAGAGCTCGTGGCGGTCTTCGGGGCGTTGCTCGTTCTCCAACTGGGTCAGCAGAAGCCCGAGTTCAGCTTCGACATCTTCAAAGGCCATAGCTGCTCCTTCGCATAGCCGGCCCCCCGAACGGACTCTAAACGAATAACGCGGAATTGACAGCGCCAGTCATCGAGGAAGATGCGACGGGTGCGCCTCACGTCGCGTCGAAATCGAGCTCGATGCGCGATGTTTGCGGCCGGGACTGACAGGCAAGGACATAGCCGGCCTCCAGCTCCCAAGACTCGAGCGCGTAGTTGACGTCCATGGCGACGCTGCCCTCACGCACCTTGCAGCGGCAGGTGCAGCACATTCCGCCTTTGCAGGAATAGGGCAGGCGCACACCGGCTTTCAGCGCAGCGTCGATGATGCGTTCGCCGGTGGCTACAGGGAAGGCGCGGCGGACGCCGTCGAGGATGGCGATGGCTTCTGCTGCCTCAGCCGACGTCGTCATTTCGGGCTGCGGCTGCGGCTGCGGGGGCTGCTGCTAGGCGCCGCCGCCGGGAGCGAAGAATTCATGATGAATGCGCTCGCGCCGGAACTGCTGGGCCAGCAGGGCGTCACGGGCTTCCTTGATCATGCTTCCCGGCCCGCACACGAACACGTGATCGACCCGTTGTAGGTCGATGAGCTTGCGAGTGAGGGCTGTCACCTTGGCGCCGTCGATGCGGCCGTCGAACAGGGGAGACTCGCTTGCGCCCGCGCGCGACAGGACGTGGCTCAACCAGAAGCGGCCGAGGTGCCGGTCCTTGAGATCTTCCAGCTCCTCCCGAAACAGGATCGTTTCGGGGCTGCGATTGCCGTAGAACAGGCTCACGCGGGTTTCTGGCTCCCGTGCCAGCGCGTGCTTCACGATGGCGATGATGGGCGTGATGCCAGCACCTGCCGCGAACGCGACGATGTGACGGGGCTTGCCGTCACCAGGGGGCAGGATGAAGCGGCCGGATGGGGGCATCACCTCGATGGTCTGGCCGGCTTGGAGGCTCCCGTTGGCCCACGTCGAGACGACACCACCTGGCACGCGTTTGATCGCGATGCGGAGCAGCTTGTCGTCCGGCCCTGAGCAGATCGAGTAGGTGCGTCTCAGCTCCTCGCCGTTCTTAACGGAGCGTAACGTCAGATGCTGCCCGGGCTGGAAGCGATACCATTCGGTGAGATTCGTCGGCACGGCGAGCGTGACGGATATTGCGTCCTGCGTCTCGCGCCGCACCTCGGTAATCGTCAGCTTCTGCGGGTCGTGCATGTCACAACGAAATCCGGGGCAGCGCCTCGCTGATGCGCGGCGCGATCAGCTGCATTTAAAATGATCGAAAGGCTCCCGGCAGCTTTTGCATCGCCAGAGCGATTTGCATGTGGTCGAGCCGAACTCCGATATCACCTCGGTTTCGGACGATCCGCATCGAGGGCAGGCGACGTTCGTTTCTTTCGCGAACAGATCGCGACTGGCGGCGCTGCAAGCCGGCGGCGCGATGCCGATGCTGCGCAGCTTCTCGCGCGCCTCGGGCGACATCCGAACCGTGCTCCAAGGCGGCGAATGGGCTTGGCGAACCGCGATGTGCTCGAACCCGGCTGTCTCCAGCGCTGTCTCCACCTCCTCCTGAATGAGGCCCATTGCCGGACAGCCCATATAGGTCGGCAGAATGACGACCTCGACCGACCCATCGGCGGCGATATTGACCTCGCGTAGGATCCCCAGGTCGGCAAGGGTGAGCACCGGAATCTCGGGATCGCGCACGTTGGCAGCGGCCGAATACGCGCGCTGGCGGAGCCTTTCGCGATCGGTCGCAGTGTCGTCCATGATCATGATCACCTCACCACTTGGCGCCTGGATAGGAGCGTTGGAGGTACTGCATCTCTGCCAGCATGTGCCCGAGGTACTCTGTGTGCACCCCGCGGCGTCCGCCGGACTGGCCGGCCCCGCCAGCGGGCCGTTCGAGCGTGGCCTCGCTTAGGAGCCTGTCGATGACAGCGTCGAACTCCGGCCTAACGTCGGCGGGATTAGCGCCGAAACCGATGGCGGCAATCTCGAGATCGAGCGCATCCGGGGTGAAAAGCTCATCCACATATGGCCAAAGC
>JAEZHL010000430.1 GCA_023416575.1 Pseudomonadota bacterium | reverse complement strand
GCGTGCCGGCGCCTTCCACGCCAAGCCGCTATGGCAGCGGGCGGCGGTCGTGGCGGCGGGGCCGATCGCCAACTTCCTGTTGGCAATCGTGATTTTCGCCCTGATGTTCTCGCTGATCGGCGTCCGCTCGACCGCTCCTCGGGTCGACGAGGTGGTGCCCAACTCTCCGGCGGCCGCCGCCGGGTTCATGCCGGGTGACGTCATCCTCGAGGTTGCCGGCACCCCGGTCGACAGCTTCACCGAGGTGTTGCGGACCGTCAGTGCGTCGCCAGGGCGCGAACTCGCCATCAAGGTCGACCGCCGCGGTGAGGTTCTGACCCTCAACGTGACGCCGGAGCGCCAGGAGGTGCAGGACAGCCTCGGTGGCACCATCGTCCGCGGGATCATCGGCATCCGCCGCGTGACGACCCCCGAGACGCTGGAGCAGCGGCGCGCCGGGCCGATCGAGGCCGTGGCGCTCGGCGTCCGCGAGACGAAGTTCATCATCACGTCGCCGCTCTCCTACATCGGCGACGTCATCATCGGCCGGCAAAGCGCCGACCAGCTCGGTGGCCCGATCCGGATCGCCGAGGTTTCCGGCCAGGTCGCCAAGATAGGCCCCGAAGCCTTGCTCAACCTGATCGCGGTGATCTCGGTCAGCATCGGGTTGATCAACCTTTTCCCCGTCCCGTTGCTTGATGGCGGACACCTTTTGTTCTATGCGATCGAGGGCTTGCGGCGCAAACCATTGAGCGAGAAAACCCAGGAAATTGGGTTCCGTATCGGCTTGGCCTTGGTTCTTATGCTCATGGTGTTTGCAACCTGGAATGACCGTCTCATCGTATGGCGTTGGTTGACGGGAAACGGCTAGTCAACGGAATAATTTAGGCGGTCGTGAAACATTCTTGCCACTTCCAATGCCCTGGCTGAATCGTTAAAACCACAGCGACTTCACTGAGTCTGTCTGGGGGGACGATCAGTTCGCTGGTGCACTCTCCCCGAGGACTCTCAGTGATGAGAGGTAGCGTTGGTTCGCCGGGAAGGCGCTCAACGCCGCCTCCCGGGGGGCACTAGGTAACGAAGGGCAGACGCTGGTATGCAGCTTCGGAAAGTGGCAATGAGGGGATGGCGGCTTGCAGTGCTGCTTGCCACCGTCAGTATCTCCGTTCCAATGCTGGACGGATTTGCTGGTACCTCAACAGCCCAGGCGCAAGGCGTCGTGGTGCGTGACATTCAGGTGGTCGGCAATCGGCGCGTCGAGCCCGAGACCGTCCGCTCCTATCTTCAGTTCAACGTCGGCGACGTTTACGATGCCGGCCGGGCGGATCGCTCGCTGAGGGCCTTGTTCGGCACCGGCCTGTTCGCGGACGTCGAGATCGACCTGCAGGGCAGCGCGGTTGTCGTCCGGGTGGTCGAGAACCCGGTCATCAATCAGGTCGCCTTCGAGGGCAACAGCGAGGTCGATGCAGCGGCGCTGCAGGCCGAGGTGCAACTCAAGCCGCGATCGGTCTACACGCGCGCACGGGCATTGTCCGACGCGCAGCGCATTCTCGACGTCTACCGGCGTCAGGGGCGCTTCGCCGCGGTTGTCGAGCCGCAGCTGATCGAGCTCGACCAGAACCGCGTCAACGTCGTTTTCGAAATTCAGGAAGGTGCGACGACGAAGGTGCAGGGCATCCACTTCGTCGGCAACCGCGCATTCTCCGACTCGCAGCTCCGGGACATCGTCACGACCACCCAGACGGGCTGGTTCGATTTCCTGCGCGGCAACAGCATCTATGATCCCGACCGTCTCAATCTGGATCGGGAGCTGCTGCGTCAGTACTACTTGAAGAACGGCTATGCCGATGTGAACATCGTGTCGGCGAACGCCGAGCTCGATCGCGAGGGCAGTGGCTTTCTCATGACCTTCGTCATCGAGGAAGGGCCGCTCTACAGCTTCGGCGACGTGCGGATCGAGAGCGCGCTGCCCGACTTGCAGCCGGAGGTGCTCCGGGGTGAGTTGCTGACGCGGTCCGGCGATGTCTTCAACGCCTCCGACATCGACAAGACGGTCGAGAAGCTGACGCTCGTCATCGCCGAGCAGGGCTTTGCCTTCGCCCGCGTCCGCCCCCGTGCCGATCGTGATCCGATTTCCCGCACGATCAGCATCGTGTACCAGATCGACGAGGGTCCGCGGGTCTACATCGAGCGCATCAACGTCGTCGGCAACATGCGCACCAAGGATCACGTGATCCGGCGCGAGTTCCGTCTGGCGGAAGGTGATGCCTACAACCCGATGCTGGTGGACCGCGCCAAGAAGCGTCTGCAGGCTCTCGGCTTCTTCAAGTCTGCCGATGTCAAGCGGCGCCCCGGCTCTGCCAACGACCGCGTCGTGCTCGACGTCGAGGTCGAGGAGCAGCCGACGGGTGAGCTGTCCTTCGGTGCCGGCTACTCGACCAACGAAGGCGTGATCGGCGACGTCAGCATCACGGAGCGCAACCTGCTGGGCAACGGCCAGTTCCTGCGCCTCAAGGTCGGCGGCTCCATGGAGCGCTTCCAGATCGACCTCAGCTTCACCGAGCCGCGTTTCCTCGACCGCAACATCGCTGCCGG
>JAEZHL010000328.1 GCA_023416575.1 Pseudomonadota bacterium | reverse complement strand
CGCTCGCGGCATGCGTCGACGGCGCGGACCAGCGTCGTGCCGGTGCTGATCATGTCGTCGACGATCAGCACATGCGCACCAGTCACATCGCCCGCGACCTCGGTGCCAGCGACCTCTCCGTCGAGGCGAACCTTCTCCATGTAGGCAAATCGGACCGGCGCGCCGAGGACTTCGCCGAGCGCGGCGCCGAACTGCTGGGCCCGCTTCGCACCACCAAGATCCGGAGAGGCGACGACGACCGGATCGGCGAGTCCAATCTGCGACATCGCTCTCAAAGCGAACTCGGGCGCCGCCGTGAGATGGACAGTGCGGCAGCGGAATGCATTCTCGAATGCCGCGATGTTGTGGACGTCGATGGTGACGACCGTATCCACGCCAACAGCTTCGATGAGGGCCGCAAGGCTGTGCAGCGCCAGGGGATCGCCCCGGCGCACGCGCCGATCCTGGCGGGCGAAGGCCATGTAGGGAATAAGAGCCGAAACCCGGCGTGCACCGCTGTCACGCAGCGTTGCCAGGAACAACAGGAGCCGCGCGAGCTTGTCGCCGATGCTGAATCGCGGTCCAGCGTGCAGGCTTGCCACCACGAAAACGTCCTGGCCGCGAACACTGACGAGCGGGCGTTGCTGAAACTCGCCATCGGGAAATGCCCGCTCTTCATGTGGTGACACGGTGATGCCGAGCTCTCCGGCGATACGCTCGCCAAATTCCCGGCTGTCGCTGAGGGCAAAGATCAGCATGCGAGGTCACCGTTCGAGCCCCTCGCGATTTAATCGCCCGATCCGCCCTTTGGTTTCGACTGCCTTTCTGCTCGGCCGACCCGCAGCGCCTGCGGAATTTCAGAAATTTGCTCGAGCTTCTTCTTACCCGCGATACCCGACCGATTGCTTCCGGACCGAACGGCTTCCGGGGTTTTGCGTTGTGTGCATGCATCAACAAATGGAGAGCTCCCATGCCGAAAACCCAGGGAACGCAGATCAGCAAGCCAGTTCAGACCGGAGTGGGCCGCCAGGGCGATATCTTCGGGGCCATGCGCGATGAAATGGAACGCATGTTCGAACGTTTCGAGCAGGGCTGGCCGCGTCTCCCCACTCTCGTCCAGCGCGCCAGCGGGCGCGAGGTCATGGTTCCCGAGCTCGACGTTCATGAGAACGACAAGCAGATGACGATCGAGATGGATCTGCCGGGTGTCGATGAAAAGGACGTCTCGGTGACGATGGCGAATGGGGTTTTGACGATCAAGGGTGAGAAGAAGGGCGGCCGCGAGGAAAAGGGTGAGAACTACTATATGGCCGAGCGCTCCTATGGCTCTTTCGAGCGTTCCCTGCCCCTCCCCGACACCATCGACGAAAGCCAGATCGACGCCCAGTTCGACAAGGGAGTTCTCAAAATCATTGCCGCGAAAAAGCCCGAGGCCATGAGGGGCGAAAAGAAAATAGAAATCAAGAAGGCCTGATTCGAACCGCGCGAGGTCAACGCGCCCTCGCGCTGAATAACTGCAATGCCAGAACAAGAGGAAGGGGAGTCGAGGAAGTCCAGCGAGATGGATCCAGCCCGAAGCCCGCTTCTCACCGATCTCTATCAGCTCAACATGATCCGGGCCTACCTGGACCATGGCACGGCCACCGGAGCAACAGGTGGCCGTCGCCCGCCAGCTCGATCCAGGTGCCGAACTGGCGACCTTCCTGCGAGAGCATGGCCGTGAGCCAGGCAACATCTTCGGCGGGAGCGTGCTCCAGGCGGAACGCCCGGATACGGAACGGCACCATCTCCAGCGCCTGCAGCATCCCGTCGTTGAGGCGTACGAGCGGGAAGTACATCAGCACCAAATCGTCCCGGTATTCTTCATACCCGGTGATTCCCTCGTAATCGTTGATGAGGTCGCCGCAGCCGTAGAGCACGAGCTTGCCATGCCAGACTTCAACGCCCTTGGGATGATGGGATGAGTGGCCATGGACCAGATCGACAGCCGCATCATCGATCATCTGGTGAGCGAAACTGCGCTCGGCATCGCCGATCTCATAGCCCCAGTTGCCGCCCCAGTGGATCGAGGCGATGACGATATCTCCCGGCTGCTTGGCAACCTTCACCAAGTCCGCAATTCCGGCCACTGTCGCCCGAGACAGATTGTCGAGGAGATTGACGCCTGCCCGGTTCTCAGCGGCGCGCCAGGTTGAGAGAATACCGCTGTCGCGACAGCCGAATGCGAACACGAGGATGCGCCCGCCGCCGGGAAGCGGATGCACGAGGGGCGCGGAGGCCTCGACCGCATTGCAGCCCGCGCCGACTGCCGCGATGCCCGCTTGGCGTAAAGCCTCGAGTGTGTCGCTCAGTCCTGCTACGCCCCAATCCAGGATATGGTTGTTCGCCAGCACGCAAGCGTCGATGTGCGCCGCGCTCAGGACACCGATATTGGCCGGGTGCATGCGGTAGTTGATGCCCTTCGGCTCCGCCATGCCGTCAGTCGTGAGAGCCGTCTCCAAATTGATGAGGTGGAAATCCGATCGGCGCTGCTTGATCTCATCGAGCGCGTCACCCCAGACGTAAGAGTAAGGGACGCGCCTCGGGATCGGCCCGTGGGCCTTTTCGGCAAGCGCAACGTAATCCAGAGCCGAGCTGGTGTAGCTCTCGTAAAGGGCGGGGTCGCAGGGCTGTGGCAGAATCTGATCAATGCCGCGGCCAGTCATCACATCGCCCGTCAGCAGAAGCCGTGCCGTGCTCGATGGCATGAAGCCTCGCTTTCCAATGCGCGGTCCACCACGCGGCGGAAATCAAAACACGCCAGACGCGCACCCATTTTCTATTTGAGAGTTCCGACCAGCCAAGTGAACAAGTTCACGATATCCGCGTTGAGAAAATATCATCGGCGCAGCTCGATTGCAGTGGTTGTGCTCCTTGCGCCTCGAGCGTCGACGACCATGAAAGCGCTTCGTCGCTGCCCGGCCACCAGATTCAGATGCGATGCGCGGTCGCGCCGCAACAATCCGTGTCGCCGTCACGACGGACTGCGAGGCTCCAATGCCCAATCTCAAGGACGCAAGCGAACTCACAGTCGAGGTCGGAGGGCACCATCTCGAGGGTATCCTCAGTATCCCCGCCGACGCCATTGGCTTGGTGATCTTCGCCCATGGCAGCGGCTCGAGCCGGCTCAGCCCGCGCAACACCCGCGTTGCCCGCGAGCTCAACGCGCGCCGGCTTGGGACGCTGCTATTCGACCTTCTGACCGAAAGCGAGGCGGCCGATCGCTCCAACGTCTTCGACATCCCGCTCCTCGGCGGGCGCGTTGCCGAGGCGGTCGAGTGGGCGAGGGACAACGAGGATACGGCCGGACTGCCGATCGGGCTCTTCGGCAGCAGCACCGGCGCGGCCGCCGCACTCGTCGCCGCAGCCCAAGCCCCCGCTGACGTCGACGCTATCGTCTCGCGCGGGGGGCGGCCCGACCTTGCGGGCGACTTCCTGCCGAGCGTTCGTGCGCCAACCCTGCTCATCGTCGGCGGCGACGACTGGGGCGTCATCGATCTCAACGAGCAGGCGTTCGCTCTCATGGAGTGTGAGAAGCGGCTCGAGATCGTTCCCGGCGCGACGCATCTCTTCGAGGAGGCCGGGACCCTCGACCAGGTGATCGAGCTGGCGGGGCACTGGTTCGAGACGCATTTGGGAAGGACGCTCGGATGAAGGCTGAAATCACCTTCAGGGACCGAAAGGCGGCCGGCAAAGCTCTCGCACAACGGCTGGCGGGCATGAACCTCGCGGATCCCGTCGTGCTGGCATTACCGCGGGGTGGCGTGCCCGTAGGCGCCGAAATCGCCGAGACACTCCAGGCGCCGCTCGACCTCGTGCTGGTGCGCAAGATCGGTGTCCCCTACCAGCCTGAGCTCGCCGCGGCCGCCGTCGTCGATGGCGGCGATGCGGAAATCGTCGTCAACGACGAGGTGATGAGACTGGCCGGCATCACCGACGAATACATACAGGCCGAGGCGAAGACCGAGCTTCTCGAGATCGAGCGCCGCCGGCACATCTACCTCGAAGGCCGCCCCCGCGTACCGATCGAGAACCGCACACTGATCCTGGTCGACGACGGGATTGCGACGGGCGCCAGCATCCGCGCCGCCATCGCCGCGCTTCGGCGCAAGAACCCCAAGAAGCTGATCGTCGCCGTACCCGTCGCGCCCCTCGATACCGTCGCGAAACTCGGCTCTAGCGTGGACGAAGTGATCTGCCTCGAAACACCCGACCCGTTCTATGCAATCGGGATGCACTACGACGACTTCCATCAGGTTCCGGATGACGAGGTTATCGAGCTGATGAACGAGGCCGCTCGAGACGAGGCGCATGTGGGATCACAGAACCCTCCCTGACGTTCCGCGACCACGTCCTTCCCCGGACATCATCCCGCAAAGACCTCGCAGGCATGCTCAAGGACATGCTGGCGCAGATGATCGAAAGGATCCATTGTGACGATCCTCTGACGTGCGTCGCGGGAGGTTGCCATGCGCCCGGATAGGCTCGAAGCGAAACTCCACGAGCGCTTGGCGGAGCTCGGCCGCGAAGGCCGGTTGAAGGGTGCCGAATCCGTCATTGTCGATGTCGTGCCACCGGCGGACGGCAAAGGCCCGCGCTATCTCCTCGAGGGCCGCGGTGCGCAGCCGTTTCTGCGCATGAACTCCAACAACTATCTCGGGCTGTCGCTGGATTCAGAAGTGATGGCCGCCGACGACGAGGCGGTTTTTCGCTTCGGCACCGGACCTGGCGCTGTCCGCTTCATCAGCGGCACGTGGGCGCCGCACGTGGCGCTCGAACGACGGCTTGCCGATTTTCATGGCCGTGAGGCAGCGATGCTGTTCAGCTCCGCTTACGCAACGGTCATGGGCGTGCTGCCGCAGCTCATCACCGAGCGCACGGCCGTCATCAGCGATGAGCTCAATCACAACTGCATCATCAACGCCATCGCTCTCAGCCGGCCGGCCGAGAAACGCATCTGGCGCCACCTCGACCTCAGCGAGCTCGATCGCCACCTCACCGAGGCCGCGCGAACCTGCGCACGGGCGATCGTGGTGACAGATGGTGTGTTCAGCATGCGCGGCGATCACGCACCGCTCGGTGCCATTCGCGAGGTCATCGACCGGCACGATCCCGCATTCCCGGAGAACATCACGCTCGTCGTCGACGACTCCCACGGCGTCGGCGCCTTCGGCCGCACGGGCCGCGGCACTGAGGAAATGACGCGACCCCAGGCAGCCGATCTGCTCGTCGGAACGCTCGGAAAGGCATTCGGCGTCAACGGCGGCTACGTGGTCGCAAGCACGACGATCATCCGCTATTTGCGCGAAACCTCGCCGTACTACATCTACTCGAACCCGATCACGCCCGGCGAGGCCGCCGCCGCACTCAAGGCGATCGACATCGTCGACAGCCCCAAGGGTGAGCGACTGCTCGAGCAGCTCCGGACCATGACCGCACATTTCCGCCGCGGCCTGACGGCGCTCGGGCTCGAGACCCTGCCCGGCGCGCATCCCGTCGTGCCGTTGATGGTGCGCGATACACTGCGCACCGAGGAGATCGTTGCGCATCTCAGGAACGCTGGCGTCCTGGCGACCGGGCTGCGCTTTCCTGTCGTTCCGAAAGGCGACGAGGAAATCCGATTCCAGATCAGCGCCGATCACACCGAAACCGACATCGACGAGGCGCTGGCCGCACTCGGCGCATTGGCCGGGCGCTGATTGG
>JAEZHL010000302.1 GCA_023416575.1 Pseudomonadota bacterium | reverse complement strand
TCGCTCAACCTCGCGCAGGCGGTGCTGCTCGTCAGCTACGAATGGATGAAGGAAACCAATCGCGGGACGCTGGGTCGTGTCACGACCTATGAGGAAGCGCTCGAACCGGGTCTGAATTTGCGTGGTTCGCCGCCGGCGACCAAGGAGGAGCTGATCGGCTTCTTCGACCACCTCGAATCCGAGCTCGACCGCCTCGGCTTCTTCAATCCGCCGCACAAGCGCCAAACGGTCATGCGAAACGTCAGGTCGATGTACGCGCGCATGCGCGCGAGCGAGCAGGAGGTGCGTACGTTACGTGGCATCGTGGCCACGCTCAGTCGGGGCAAGGGTGCGGGCCGAAAGCCACCTCAATGAAGCGCCTTGATTATGCCTACTTTCGAGCCGAACCACCGATTGAACACTGTGGGACGACGGAAGACTTGCGGGCGGGAACAGCTATTGGTTCGAGGGCAGATGTAAATGGGCAAGATGTTAGCTGCAGGAGTACGGGCTGCCGGGCTCGCGCTCGGAGCAGTGGTGTTGATGTTGGCTCCCGCACAAGCGCAGGAGCTGAGTGAGCGTTCGGTCAAGGCGTTCATGGACTACGCGTGGTCGCTGACGCCCTCCAAGTTCACCAAGCCGGACGGAACTTCGGTCGAGATCGATAAGAAGGATCGCAGCAAGGCGGAGGTGCCGCTCGAGACGGCGCGTGAGGTGATCATGGTCGGCCGGCTCACCGCGCACGCGCAGATGTGCGAGCTGCCCGAGGACCAGATTAACAACTACCGCTCCTTGATGCGGCGCGAGGACGCGAAGAAGAAGTGGACCGAGCAGCAGATGATCTACATCAATCAGCTTCACCTGACGACGGTGATGCTGTTGACGGGCAAGATCAAGCTGGTCGAGAAGCAGGACGGAGCCAAGGATGTGGTCATCGACGAGCCCACCGGCTCTACGAAGGCCCAGACCTGCACCGATGAGCAGCGCAAGAAGGTCAAGGAGCTGATCGCGAGCTACATCGCCTCCGATCCGACGCGCGGCCAGGCGGCCCAGGCTCCGGCGACGGTCAAGAAGTAATAACCTGGCCGGACGCCGCGGTGTTGACTTGACTCGGCGATCCGGTTAACTCACTGCCAGCGCGGGCCAAACGGCCCGCGTTTGATTTGCGCACCCGTGGTGTCGGTCCGAAGTGGCCGCTGCCTGTCGGTCCGGCTGAACACCGGGCAGAGGAGGGGGCGCTCCAATGCTGTCACAGCCCCAAACTGGAGTGCCTTGAAATGTCCAAGCGCGTCAGCGCCAAGCACAAAATCGATCGCCGCCTCGGAGAGAACATCTGGGGCCGGCCGAAGAGCCCGATCAACAAGCGTGAGAGCCGTCCGGGCCAGCACGGCGAGCGCCGCGTCGGCAAGATTTCCGACTTCGGCCAGCAGCTGCGCGCCAAGCAGAAGCTCAAGGGCTACTACGCCAACATCACCGAGCGGCAGTTCCGCCGCATCTATGACACCGCCACCCGCCTCAAGGGGTCGACGTCCGAGCTGCTCATCGGTCTCCTGGAGCGGCGTCTGGACGCGGTCGTCTATCGTGCCAAGTTCGTGCCCACGCCCTTCGCTGCGCGGCAGTTCATCAGCCACGGCCACATTCTCGTGAACGGTCGTCGGGTCAACATCGCGAGCTACCGCTGCAAGGTCGGCGACGTCGTCGAGGTGCGCGAGAAGTCTCGCCAGCTGCCGATGGTTCTCGAGGCCATCAAGAGCGCCGAGCGTGACGTGCCGGACTACATCGAGGCCGACCACACGAAGATGATCGCGAAGATGATCCGCATTCCGGCGCTGTCGGATGTGCCCTACCCGGTCATCATGGAGCCGAACCTGGTCGTCGAGTTCTACTCGCGCTAAGACGGCGGTCGATTTCAGATCAAGGCGAAAGTGCCAGCGGAAGCCCGGGGGAGAACCGTTCCCCGGGTTTTTCGTTTTTCGGACATGCCGCTGCGGGGCGCCGCAAACGCTTTCTCCCGGGGGCCGCTCGACGTGATGGAGCTCATCATGAAAGCCCTCATCTCAGCTACTGCAATCGCTATGGCCAGCGTCGTTGGCCTCTCAGGTTCTGCTACGGCTCAGGATGCCAGCAAGATCGTCACGCCCCAGGAGATCGAATGGGGCAACGCGCCCGCGTCACTACCACCAGGCGCACAGGGGGCCCTATTTCATGGTGACCCTGCCAAGGATGGCCCGTTCGCCCTTCGGCTCAAGCTGCCGAAGGGGTACACCATTCCCCCGCACGGTCACGGCAAGCCCGAGATCGTCACGGTGATTTCGGGAACCTTGCGGCTAGGGATGGGTGAGACGGTTGATCCGGTCAGGGCCCGAGCCTTACCTGCGGGCGGCTTTTTCGCAATGACCCCGGGCATGGTGCACTTCGCGGTTGCTGACGAGGATACCGTCATTCAGCTCAACAGCGTTGGCCCATGGAGCATCACGTACGTGAACTCGAAGGACGATCCACGCCAAGCGTCCAAATAGCTTCTTCAGGCATGGGCGAGATACAGACGATCACACCCGCAGCCTGTGGGGTGCGGGTGTGATGCAAGTGGATGGGAAGATGGCCGGTGGTGCGCCGATCAGGCGACGCTCGGCCGCTGGTCGTAGCTGATGCCCTTGTCGTCAAGAAGCTGCTGCAACTCTCCCTGCTGGAACATCTCGCGGACGATGTCGCAGCCGCCGATGAACTCGCCCTTGACGTAGAGCTGCGGGATGGTCGGCCAGTTGCTGAACGACTTGATGCCCTCGCGGATACCCATGTCGTCGAGCACGTTCACGTCCTTGTAGTCGACGCCGACGTGGGCCAGGATCTGCGCCACCTGGGCAGAGAACCCGCACTGCGGGAATCGCGCTGTGCCCTTCATGAACAGCACGATGTCATTGGCCGCGATGGTCTTGGCGATCCAGTCGTGAACGGCTTGCTGCTCGGTCATTGAATTCCTCTCATTGCTCGGCGGGTCAAAGGCGCCTTGCCGAAACATTGGGATTGGGGTTGTCCGAAGTCAATCCTGGCGCGCAGGCGGTCAGGTCTTCGGTGCTGATGTGGTGAGTGCGAGGGCGTGCAGGACGCCACCCATGCGGCCGCCGAGAGCCTCGTAAACCATCTGGTGCTGCTGAACGCGCGATTTGCCGGCGAAAGCCGCCGACACGACATGGGCAGCGTAGTGGTCGCCGTCGCCCGCGAGATCCCGGATGCTCACATCTGCATCGGGAAGGCTGGCTTTGATCAGCCGCTCGATCTCTTTAGCGTCCATGGGCATGTGCGAAGCATCTCCCCAGCTTGTGCTCGGCCCGCGGGGCCCTATGCAATATTCGCGACCGACCCGGCGACCGCCGGCGGGCCGGGTGCGCGAACGAGGTCCACATGCGGGCTAAAGACTTAGCATCATCATATCGGACCGGTGCGAACATTGCAAGAACTGGGCCATCCCCGCGGATTTGTAGGCCTCAGCTGCCCGCCATGTAGTCGGGCAGCCAGCGTTCGTGTGCCTTGCGCAGGTCGGCCAGCTTCAGGTCCGGCTCGCCATCGAGGCGCAGCGCATCGCCACCCGTGCGTCCGACGATGCGCGCGTGGAGGCCGAGATTGCGGGCGCGATCGGCAATCGCCTCGGCCTCTTCCGGCGAAACCTCGAGCACGTAACGGCCCTGGTCCTCACCGAACCAAGCCGCATGCGCCGGCAACTTTCCCTCGTACGGGAACAGCTCAACGCCGATATCGCCCGCCAGCGTCATCTCGGCGATGGCCACCAGAAGGCCGCCGTCGCTGACGTCGTGCACGGTCCTGAGGCCGTCTTCGCGGATGAGATTGCGGACCAGCATGCCGGCCTTGATGTCCTCATCGAGATCGACATGCGGCGGCGCGCCCTCGAGCTTGCCGGCGATGATCTGCTGATAAAGGCTCTGGCCGAGATGTCCTTCCTCCGGGCCGATCACGACCAGGAGATTGCCGGCGGCCTTGAGCGCGATGCTCGCCGTCTTGGTAACGTCAGGCACCAGACCGACGCCACCGATGGCCGGGGTCGGCGGGATGCCGACGCCATTGGTCTCGTTGTAGAGCGACACGTTGCCGGACACGACCGGATAGCGCAGCTTGTTGCAGGCGTCCGCCATGCCTTTCACCGAGCCGACGAACTGGCCCATGATCTCGGGGCGCTCCGGATTGCCGAAGTTGATGTTGTCGGTGATGGCGAGCGGGTCGGCGCCGACGGCGGTCAGGTTGCGCCAGTTCTCGGCCACGGCCTGCCGGGTGCCCATTTCGGGGTCGGCGGCCACGTAGCGCGGGGTGACGTCACAGGCGACGGCGACGCCCTTCAGCGTGCCGGGCAGGCGGACGACGGCGGCATCGCCACCGGGCCGCTGAACGGTATTGCCCATGACCATGTTGTCGTACTGCTCCCAGATCCAGCGCCGGGAGCAGAGCTGCGGATGCGCCATCATGGTGCCGAGTGCGCCCAGGATCGATTTCGGCGCCTGCACCCATTCGGGCAGCACGTGCTTGGGCGGCGGGGTCGGGACCCAGGGCCGCTCGTAAACGGGCGCCGAGTTCGCGAGCTTGTCGACGGGGATGTCCGCTTCGACGCGGCCCTTATGCCGTACGACCATCCGGCCGGTGTCGGTCGTCTTGCCGATGATGGCGAAGTCGAGCGCCCACTTGCGGAAAATGGCTTCGGCCTTGGCTTCGGCGCCAGGCTTCAGCACCATCAACATGCGCTCCTGGCTTTCCGAGAGCATCATCTCGTAGGCGC
>JAEZHL010000202.1 GCA_023416575.1 Pseudomonadota bacterium | reverse complement strand
CCCTGTAGGGCAGTCCGAGGGTCATGAACCGATCTTCGAACGCGCGCATCTGAAACGACGCACGCATCAGGACGGCGATCTCGTTGAGCTTCTGGCCGCCGCGTTGCAGGGCCTCGATCCGCTCGCCGATGCTGCGCGCCTCCTCCTCGTCGTCCCAGACGCCGAAGACAGTGACCTTCTCGCCGAGATCACCCTCGGTCTGCAGCGTCTTGCCGAGGCGGCCGCGGTTGTGGGCGATCAGCTTCGAAGCAGCCCCGAGAATGTGCCCGGTCGAGCGATAGTTGCGCTCCAGCCGAATCACGGTCGCTCCGGGAAAATCCTTCTCGAAGCGCAGGATGTTCTCCACCTCGGCGCCGCGCCAGCCATAGATCGACTGGTCATCGTCGCCGACACAACATAGGTTCGGCGTTCCTTGTGCGAGCAACCGTAGCCACATGTACTGGGCGACGTTGGTGTCCTGGTATTCGTCGACCAGCATGAACCGGAAGCGGCGCTGATAGTCGGCGAGCACGTCCGGATGGTCGCGCAGAAGGCGCAAGCCCTCCAGCAGCAGGTCGCCGAAATCGACCGCGTTGAGCTCCTTCAGCCGCTTCTGGTACGCCGCATAGAGGGCGCCGCCCTTGCCGTTGGCGAAGGCGAAATTCTCGCCCGCCGGCACCTGGGCCGGGGACAGGCCCCGGTTCTTCCAGCCGTCGATCAGTCCGGCGAGCTGCCGCGCCGGCCATCGATCCTTATCGACGCCGGCCGCCTCGATCACCTGTTTCATCAGGCGGATCTGGTCGTCGGTGTCGAGAATGGTGAATCCGCTCTTCAGCCCGACGAGCTCGGCGTGCCGCCGCAGAATACGCGCGCCGATGGAATGGAACGTGCCGAGCCACGGCATCCCCTCGACGGCACCACCGATAAGCTGGCCGATACGGTCCTTCATCTCGCGCGCGGCTTTATTGGTGAACGTGACCGCGAGGATCTCGCCGCCGCGAGCGCGGCCTGAGGCGAGGATATGGGCGATGCGGGTCGTCAGAACGCGCGTCTTGCCCGTACCGGCACCGGCCAGCACTAGTACCGGGCCGTCCAGGGCCTCGACTGCTGCCCGCTGCTCAGGATTGAGCCCAGCCAGATACGGCGGCTCGGCTACCCTGAGCGCGCGCTGAGAGATGGTCAGGCCCGAGGCGTGGGACTGCTTGCTTGCTTCGGGAGAAGGAGCCGCAAACTCGGCCGCCGCGCCCGCCTGATGCTTACGATTCGACTGCATGGCCTGAATATAGCATGCCGAAAGCGGCAATTCCGGTTCCTGCGGCAGCCGCGCACAGCCTGATGAGGCGCATTCACGCTGCGCTGCCGTGAAAGATGTCCCAAGTTAAGGCGCTGTGTGCGATAACCATGGCGGAACGTCGGCATGCCGGGAGGTGTTCACGCGAAATCAGCCGTCGCGGCTGCAACTGTGTGGGATCCCGGCGCAGACGGTCCAGATGAGGCCCGAAGGGGTACCCACGACTTGCGGAGTTGAAAAGCATGAACGGCGCATTCCTCTGGATCGCCGGTCTTATTGTCGCGCTGCTCGGCGGCCTGTTCGCTGTGCCCCATGCGGTTGACTGGAACGCCTACCGTGGCGTGTTCGAGGAAGAAGCCTCGCGCATGCTGGGCCGCGAGGTTCGGGTGGGTGGCGACGTCAGCCTGCGGCTGCTTCCGGCACCCTATGTCAGGTTCGAGCGCCCGCGAATAGCCGACGAGACCGTCGGTGAAGCCTTCCTCCGCGCCGATAGCTTCACGATGTGGCTGGCATTGCCGCCGCTGCTCCAGGGCGTCCTTGAAGCGAAGCAGATCGAGTTGAAGCGCCCAGCGTTGCGGCTGCAGCTCGACCGGCAAGGCGGCGGCAACTGGCAGAGCCTCCAAATCCGCGAGTCGACGCTGCCGTTCATCCCCCGCGATGTCTCACTGCAATCGGTCAAGATCAGCGACGGCATCGTCGCCCTGCATGGGGCCGACGGCCAAGCGCTCACCAGGATCGAGATCCCCGATGGCGAGCTCTCGGCTCCTACCCTGGCTGGCCCCTACAAGGTGCGGGCCAACGTCAAGTTGAACGACGAGGTTCGCGAGGTGCGGGTTTCGACCGCCTCGCCCGACCCGGACGGCACGCGCCTGAAGCTCCTGGTTCGCGCACCGCAGTCTGGTAACAGCTATTCCTTTGATGGCCGCATGGCCGACTTTACGGACCGCCCGCGGTTCGACGGCGATTTGACCGCCAATATCCCGATCGGCAGGGCTGGCCATGGGCCGGGCGCTGCGAACTCCACCTCGAACGGCGCATACGAAGTCAGAGCCAGGGTCAGCGGCAACGCCGTCAGCGCCAAGCTCAGTGACGTGTCGTTCTCGTTCGAGCAGAACGGACAGCCTCAGCTGCTGACCGGAACTGCAGAGGCCAGCTGGCAGGACCGGCCGGCGGTGAAGGCGAATCTCGCGTCGCGGTGGCTCGATCTGGATCGGATCGCCGATGTCCCTCCCGAGGCCAACGCGCTCGAGGCCGTGCGCCGGCTGACCGCCAGCTCGACCGGCTTCCTGAAGTCCCAGGCTGAAGTGTCGGCGCGGATCACCGTCGATCAGGCCAATATCGCGGGCGATGTGGTGAGTGGCCTCGTTGTCGGGATCGAGAATGCCCGGCAAGGCTTGGCGATCAAGGAATTGCGGGCGGCGTTGCCCGGTGGCACCCGGATCGACGTGATCGGGTCGCTGACCGGTACTGGCAGCGCCGAGGCATTCGCGGGCGACGTGCTCATTCGAGGTGCCAGCCTCTCCCGTTTCCTCGGATGGGCAACACGCGGCGCGCAGCACCCAGAGGCGAAAAGCGATTCCGGATTTGCGCTGAGCGCGCGCATGAGCCTCGGGGCAAGCGGGCTCGAGCTTCGGGACGCGAGCGTTGACGCAGGGCAGAACCGCCTGAAAGGCGATTTCTCCTACCGGTGGGAGGGGCGCCGGCAGCTCGCGGTGTCGGTGGAGACCGCACACGCCGATCTCTCGGCCCTGGTTCCCGGCGCCCTCGATCTGGCACAGTGGAATCTGAAACCCGGCGACGGCCTCGCAGATATCGATGCGCGAATCCGCGTCCGCGCGAATGCTCTCACAGACGGCGTGCACATGCTGCACAACGTCGATGCGAATATCAGTCTCGACAACGGCACTCTGAAAATCCCGGGCTTCAGCGCGTCGACGCCAACCGGCTTCACCGTCAATCTCGACGGTGAAGTGTCGGATATCGCGGGCCGGCCCAACGGCACGCTTCATGGTGTGGTCGCGGCCTCGACTCCAGCTGCAATGGCGGAGGCCTTGAACATCGGCATGGCGGACCTGGACCCCGGCAAGCGCCACTGGCTGGCGAGCCTCGCGCCGCTGCGACTGGCGTTCATCAGCCGGTTCGGGCAACAGGGCAAATCGACGGTCGATACGACGATCGACGGCATGGCGCAGGGCGAGCCGCTCGTGGCGACGCTGTTGCTCGAGGGCGGGTTCGCCGACTGGCGCAATCATCCAGCCGACCTGATGGTGAGATCCGACAGCGCAGTGGTTGCGCGCATCGCTCGCGGGCTGCTGCTCGGCGGCGGCAGTATCGCGGATGAGCCGGACGCCCCCCAGCGCGGCCATCTCCTGATCAAGGTGGCCGGAACACCCGCCACGGACAGTGCCGTTCTGGTCCAGCTGGCGAGCGAGGACCTGCGGCTCGTCGCGCGAGGACGGGGAGCCCTGCCGGACGGCGCACTACCACGATTTGCCGGTGACATGGACATCAAGGCCGCCGATGCGACCCGCGCATTCCGGTTCGCGGGCCTACGAACCCCGGCGCAGGCCGCGGACGGCGCCTTACAGGGTAAAATCGGCGTTTCGCTTGCCAATGGGACACTGAAACTCTCCTTCGACAAGGTCGAGGTTGGCGGGTCCCGTTTCGCCGGGGAAATCGGGTTGTCGGGTCCCGAGGGCGATCGCACGGTCGACCTTGACCTCAAAACCGACGAGGTCTCATTGCCCGGCCTCGTTGCGTTAGCGCTCGACGGCAGTCGAGCAACCTCGCCCCTGGCGGGCCTTGCTGAACTCGATCAGTGGCGTGATGAGCCATTCGACTTCAGCAACCTGTCCGACGTGAATGGTCGCATCAGGTTGGCGGCCAATGCACTCGCGCTCGGCGAGGGCTTCACGCTTTCCGATGCGACGCTCGAAGCCGAAGTCGCTCCCGGTCAGATCACGGTGACGAAGCTCGATGGACGTGGTCTGGGAGGTGCTCTGTCGAGCGCCTTCAAGCTGGAGAAGACTGCCGCCGGTGCGGAGCTGTCGGGTGCCCTCGGCCTTTGGGATATCGGTCTCGATCAGATCACCGGAGTGACCGGTGCGCCAGTCGGGGCAGGAAAGCTTCAGCTTACCCTGCAACTCAAGGGGCAGGCGGTGACGCCGCGCGCGCTGATCCCAGTCCTGACCGGTAAGGGAGAGCTCGAGCTGAAGGCGGCCCAGTGGGAGCGGCTGTCCCCGGCTGCGATCGAGACTGTCACCGATTCCGTCCTGACGGGGAGCACCGCGCCGACTGAAGAGCAACTGCGGCAGGCACTGCGGACCGCGCTTGCCGCTGCACCGCTGCCGCTGGGCAACCGACAAATTGCCGTCGAGGTCCACGAAGGCGCCGTCAAGATCGGAACCTTCACCATCGAGACGGCGCAGGCGAGCGTGACCAACCGGACGACCATCGACCTTTCCGAATTCAAGATCGACAGCGAATGGAAGCTGGATCCCAAGGCAGCGCGCGGCAGCTCCGCCCCCCTGCCCGGCATTGCGGTCATCTATACCGGCCCGCTCAAGTCGCTCGCCAGCCTCGAGCCACTCCTCGCGATGGATGCACTGGAACGTGAGCTGGCCGTGCGCGGCATGGAGCGGGACGTGGAGCAACTCGAGCGGCTGCGTCGTGAGGACGAGGCCCGAGCCGCGGCCGAGGCGGAACGACTGAAAGCCCTCGAACTCGAGCAGCTGCAGCAGATGCCGAGTGCGGGGGCGCAGGGTCCGACCATCGACGTTCCGTTCCCGCTTCCGCTGCCGCCTACGACGCCGCTCCCGCAGCAACTCACGATCGAGCCGGATCGGGCCTTGCCATCGGCACCGCCTCCTGCAACGCCGAAGCAGTGGAATGACCAGTGGTCCGTCCAGCGCTCGGGCACCTGACGTGGCCTAGACGAGGCCCAGTTCCCGCAGCCGGAGCCGGTGCCGCGCATCGGTGATGAGCCAGGCGCCGCCGATTGCTGCCGTCATGACGCCGAGCGCAGTTGCTGCCGCGAGCACGAACATGATCATGATCTGATACTTGGCGGCATCGACCGGGTCGGCACCGGCGAGGATCTGGCCGGTCATCATGCCCGGCAAACTGACGATTCCCGTGACCGCCATCGTATTGAGGATCGGCATCATACCGGTCCTGACCCCATGTACGACGACACCGGACGTGGCCTCGAATCGGGTCGCCCCGAGGGCGAGCCGCGACTCGATGGCCGCTCGCTCGCGCTTGGCCGCCTGGGTCACGGCATTGAACACGAGCGCAACCCCCGTCAGGCAGTTACCCAGGATCATGCCCAGGATCGGCAGCAGGTAGCGCGGCGCGTACCAAGGTGTCGGGCCGATGATCACCATCATGGTGTAGACGGTCGCCAGCAGCCCCACGAAAAACAGCGTGCCGGTGCCGATGCCGTACGCGGCCCAGCCACCGACGCGCGTTTCCTGACGCGCCAGAGCTTCATGTCCCGCGACGGCCACCATGACCAGGGCCAGAGCAGCTGTCAGCAGCGGCGAGGTCTGGTCGAAAACGAATTTCAGGACGAAGCCGACGAGGCTGAGTTGTGCCACCATCCGACCTGCGGCGAGCGCGATGCTGCGTTCCAGGCCGAGCCGCAGCACCCACGACAGCGCCCCATTGATCACGATGAGCACCGCTGCCATCGACAGATCGAACCAGGAAAGCGGAACGTAGCTCATCAGATGTCGCTCCGGCGCACGGGCACTCCGCCCGACTCTGTCGCGTCCCGATCCACGGCGCTGAGTTGCAGTCGCTGGTCCGCCAGTCGCTTGATCTCTGCCGGATCATGACTCACGAGAATGACAGCGCGGCCGGCGAGCAGCTGAAACCGGATCAGCTCCTCGACGAGAGCCTTCGACTGGGGATCGAGGGCGCCTGTCGGCTCATCGAGCAACAGCACGCTCGGCTCATCGATCAGGCCTCGTGCAAGTGCCAGCCGCAGCCGCTCTCCCGTGGAGAGCTGCCCGATGGGCTGCTGCAAAAGCTGCGGGTCGAGACCCAGAGCGTCGAGGAGCCGCTCCAACCGCGCCGGGTCGGCATTGGCAGGAAAGTGCTCGGCTCCGGTAGCTGCCCACCATCCGGGCTCGGCGGCGAAATAGCGGACCCGGCGGCGCCACTCCGGCGCTGGCATCTCGCGCCGTTCGACACCCTCCAGGAACACGTAGCCGTCAGCCTCATCCAGATCGGCAATCGCTCTCAGCAGGCGCGTTTTTCCGGAACCCGACGGGCCTTCGATGGACAGGCACTCAGAAGCCGCTACTGTGAACGAGAGCGGCGGCAGTGCCCCGACCTGCAGCATTTCGACTTTGAGCACCGCACCCACCAGCTCGTGCGAGATCCTTGACTTTTAAGCCTTATCAAGCAGCCGCGGTTTCCACCACCGCTGTGGAAAGCTGGCTCCGGCTCGGATGAAGGTTTAGTTTCCGCCCGCCACGTCCACACAACTGGATCCCATGACCCGTTTCCCCAAGCCGAATAACAACGCGTACCTGCTTCTGGCGCTCGCAACTCTGTTCTGGGCCGGCAATCACGTCGTCGGGCGCGCAGTTGCCGGCCTCGTCCCACCGGCCGGCCTCTCCGTCTCCCGCTGGTGCCTCGTCATTCTGGTGCTGCTGCCCTTTATCCGGCGAAGCTGGCGTCAGGATTGGGCCGGCATCGTCGAGCGCCCCTGGGCCACGATCATGCTTGCCCTGATCGGAGGCGCGATGTTCGGCACGCTTCAGCTCGTTGCGCTCAATTACACGGTGGCGATCAACGTCGCGGTCATGAACTCTGTGGCCCCAGCTCTGATCGTGCTGGCAAGCGTGCTGATCTTCGCTGACAAGGTGCGCGGACTGCAGCTCTTCGGCATCGCCATCTCGCTCTGCGGCGTGCTGGTGATCGTCGCGCAGGGCAGCTTAACTCGCCTTGCTGGCCTGTCGTTCAACTACGGCGACGTCATCGTGTTCTTCAACATGGGGCTGTGGGCGGTTTACAGCGCCTGCCTGCGACTCAAGCCGAACATCAGCGGTCTCGGCTTCATGATGGCCATCGCCGTCGTGTCTGCCATTGCCAACCTTCCGTTCGCGATCTGGGAGCACGCGGTCGGGCTGCCGTTGCAGATGACTTGGCCGACAGTGCTGGCCATCATCTACACGGGCATCTTCACGAGCTTTCTCGCCTACGTGGCTTGGAGCCGTGGCGTCGAGCTGATCGGAGCGCCGCGGGCAGGCGCGTTCATGCATCTCGTTCCGCTTTACGGGGCCTTGCTGGCCTGGACCTTCCTCGGCGAGCAGATGCAGCTGTTCCATGTCGCAGGTCTGGTGCTCATCCTCGGAGGCGTGACGCTCGCAGCCCGGCGCAGCTGACGCTGCTGACGGACGCGATCCGAAGCCACTCCCCACGGACGAACCCCCGGCGCGCTAGCGCGTTACCTCCCTTTCGGGAGTACGCCGTGGTTCAACTCAGGCTACCTGCCAACTCGCGCATCACCCGGGGCCGCACGTGGAACGAGCGGCGCGCGGGCGGCCGCTGGAAAATGCTACGCGTCTATCGATGGATCCCCGGTGAGGACCGGCTCCCGCACCTCGACACTTACTGGATCGACCTCGACCGCTGCGGGCCGATGGTTCTGGACGCGCTCATCAAGATCAAGAACGAGATAGACCCGACGCTTGCCTTCCGCCGTTCGTGCAGGGAAGGCATCTGCGGCTCTTGCTCTATGAACATGAACGGCGACAACGGCTTGGCTTGCCTGAAGCCCCTGGAGGAGACGGGCGATACGCTCACGATTTATCCGCTCCCCCATATGCACGTGATCCGCGATCTCGTTCCTGATCTCGGACACTTCTTCAATCAATACCACGCCATGCAACCATGGCTGCAGACCATAGAGCCGGAGCCGGATCAGGAGTGGCTGCAATCGCCCGAGGACCGGGAGCGGCTCAATGGCCTCTATGAGTGCATCCTTTGCGCCTGCTGCTCGGGCGCCTGCCCCAGCTACTGGTGGAACTCGGATAGCTTTCTCGGCCCCGCCATCCTTCTCCAGGCCGCGCGATGGGTCGAGGACAGCCGTGATCAGGCGACCGATGATCGCCTGGACCGCGTCTCGGAGCCGATGGGCGCCTACGGTTGCCGGCAGATCCTGAACTGCGCCCAGGTGTGTCCCAAGGGCCTGAACCCGGCTGAGGCCATTGCGGGCTTACGCAGAAGGCTGATAGAGCGGCAGCTCGGCTGATGGGGAGCGAGCCCGGTTATCGGAAACGTGTCGTTGTCGTTGGCGGCGGGGCTGGTGGCCTCGAGCTCGCCATCAGGCTGGCCCGGCTGCGCCGGCCGGAACGCCTCGATGTGACCCTCGTAGACGAGCACGAGACGCATGTCTGGAAGCCGCTTCTGCACGAAGTCGCGTCGGGCAGCATGCATCCGGGTACGGAGGAAGTCGCCTATCTGGCTCTGGCCCGCTGGCACGGCTTCAAACTCTGCCTCGGTGCCTTCGACGGGCTCGACCGGGTGGCTCGGCAGGTTCACGTCGCGGCCGTCAACGACGAGGACGGCGTCGTCATTCCGGCGCGGCAACTGCCGTACGACTTGCTGGTCCTGGCACTCGGCAGCATCACCAACGACTTCAATGTGCCGGGCGTGGCCGAGCACACCTGGTCGCTCGATGATGTCCGGGAAGCGGACCACTTCCATCGCCGGCTCGTCAACGCCTGCCTCCGCGCCAACAGTGCCGAGCCCGGGCAGCGGCCGGATGCCATCCATGTCGTGATCGTCGGCGGCGGGGCGACAGGCGTGGAGCTGGCGGCCGAATTGCGCTCGGCCACCCGCAACCTGAGCGATTACGGCCTCGAGAACATCGCTGCGGACCGGTTCATCCAGCTGACGCTCCTCAACATGGACCCGCGCCTCCTGCCGCAACTTCCGGAGCGCATCTCAACAGCAGTCAATGAGGAACTCGGCAAGCTCGGCGTGGAGGTCCGGAACTCCGAACAGGTGAGCAGGATCACTGCCGACACCGTGGAAACCAAAAGCGGTCGCCATTACCCCGCAGACTTGGCGGTCTGGGCCGCCGGCGTTAAAGCGCCGAGCGTGCTCAAGGACTTGGCCGGGCTCGAGACCAACCGCCTCGACCAGATCGTCGTAACGGACAAGCTGCAGACCACACGTGATCCGAGCATCCTGGCCTTTGGCGACTGTGCGGCGGCCCCGTGGATCGGACGAAAGGGCACCGTCCCCCCGCGAGCCCAAGCGGCGGAGCAGGAGGCGCGCTATCTCGCCAAGGCGGTACCGCGCATGCTCGCCGGCGCCCCCGTAAAGCCATTCCGATATAACGACCTTGGCTCGTTCGTATCGCTCGGCGAGGAGAATACGATCGGAACACTGATGGGGATTATCAGCGGCCGTGGCATGCGCGTGGAGGGCTTCGTCGCGCGCCTCATCTACCGCTGGCTCTACAAGCGCCATCAGGCGACGCTGTTCGGATGGAGCGGTGTCATCCTGACGACGATCGGCGGCTGGCTGCGCGGCACCACGCGGCCGCGGGTGAAGCTGCACTGATCCCGGCAGTCGGCTCAATCTAGCCGCATGTCAGCAGGCGGCCGACGTCGGCGGCGAGCGCACCCTGAAGCGGTGGCCCTCGATAGGCTCCACGTAGATCACGGTCACGCCGGCCCAGCGCTCGGGGAGCCGCTCGACGTACCTGTACCACTTCTCAGAGGATCGTTCGATCGAGGGCTCATCCCGAAACAAGTCGAAGGTATCTATGGCCTGCTTCCACCAGAGCCTCATGGTCAGCCGCCAAATCGGTTTACGCACGTACCTCGCCCACAACAGATCCGCATAACCTCGCCGCCGCAGCCGTGCGGCCTCACGCGCGCTCAGTTGGGAAAGCAAGCGATTGGGAGGCGGCGCAATGACGACGACAGTGCACTGCTCTGCGCGATCGAATACGCGAAACACAGGGTCATCGTCATAATCCCGCAACCCAAAGCGTTGAATGAAGGCGCTGTCGTAATGGAACAGCAGGTTGTCCGCACCGGCTGCGCGCTGCACGAGGTCGTCCAGAGAGATCCTGCTCTTGATACAGTCGTTGCCGCCCAGGACCGACCACTGCCTGGCTGCAGGAAGCCTGCCCTTGATTTCGTCCGGCAGTTTGTCGGCCAGGAGCTGGTCGATGAACGTGCTCTTGCCCGCACCGGACGCTCCAGAGACGAACAGAACGTTGGGTCCGGGCATCACTGCCTCACGTGTCAAATCAAACGAAATGTAACGGGCTGGGCTGACTAAGAAGCCAGACGAAGGTTAACCCGTGGCCACGACAGTCTCAGCGCTGCGCGCGGTGATAGCCGGTGCCAGCCACCACGACCTCCACAGCGCCGTTCGTGATCACCGGGTGGGAAATGCGGACCGCCAGCACGCCGTCGTAACCCTTCTCGCGCGCGCGTTCGGAGAGATTGGCGAGTGCCCGCGCGATCGTCTTGTCGAGGAGGGCCTCGTATCGGACCATCTCGCCGCCCAAGGTATTGGTGATCGCCTCGCGCATGTCACGCAACACGTTGGCGCCGCTGACCGCACAGGCGTAGATCAGCTCGCCGTGGCGAACGGGTTCATCGATCGTTTCGCTTGTCACCAGCCGCATCGGCAGCCCTCCACCTCAGCCAAACGCCCAGTCACGCAGCAACCTTGCGCCGTCGCCTGAACGCCAGCCGCTTCAGGACGAGCAGCACGATGAGCATGAGCAGTGAGGCGA
>JAEZHL010000359.1 GCA_023416575.1 Pseudomonadota bacterium | reverse complement strand
GCCGGCGGGTTCCCCCTCCTTCGCACGGGGAGCGCGAGATTCCCCTACTTCAGCTCGAACAACGGCAGCTGCTTCACGTCCTGGTCCCTGGTCTCGAAGGCGAGCTGCTCGATTCGATCGAACGGCACCTGCTCGGCACTGATGAGCGACCGCTGCGCCTTCAATGAGCGCACCAGCCCTTCCTGGACCAGGTGGAACTCGCCGACCGTCTGTCCCGGCAGAACGGCCGCGGGATCGAGTCCGCTCTCGCTCTGGAATGCCGCCTTGAGCTTGCGCAGAGCCGTGTCCTCGCGTACGCGGCCGATGAACCAGGACGTGATCTGATCGCGGCTCTTGTAGTCGAGGTCGCCCGGCGACTGGGTCGCGAGCATCAGGCCGAGGCCCGCGGAGCGTGCCCGCTTAAGCAGACTCTGCAGTGGCTCGGCGGTCGCGGGTTTCGAATTGGCCGGGATGTAGAGGTCGGCCTCGTCGAACATCACCACCGCTTGCAGCTCGTCGTTCGGGTTGCGCTGACAGAACCGCAACGCCTCCGACAGGAACTGGGCAACCCAGAACAGGATGTTCTCATTGTCGCCGAGGAAACCCGTGTAGATGATCGACAGCCGCGTGCGGCCGGGGCGGGCGTAGGGACCGATTCCGAGCAGCGACTCCATGCGGAGGCTTTCGCCACCGGCCTCGAACAGCGACGAGTTGCGGTGACGCAAGCTGTCGAGCTGGGCCACGAGATCGCGGCGGATCTTACCCGACGGGTCCATGCGCTGCGTAAGGTCGGTGAGCTCGGGGTCCTCGTCCTCGAGCAGATGGATGAGGTCGGCGAGCGTCACCTCGGTGCGTGACCGGCTGCCGAGGATCTTCAGCGCCACCGACAGTGTGCCGGACTGCTTCTGATGGGTGGCGGAGTTCTTGAGATGCAGCATGTCGCCCATAGCCGCGGCCGACAGGTTGGCCAGGAGCTGCTGCTCGTGCTCGGGTAGCTCGCTGATGCCGTTCGGCAGCAGCGTGATCGAGATCGGCCGCCCGGACGACCGGCCCGGCGTGTAAACGGCCACGTCGATGGCTTCGGCGAGCTTCTCGCGCTCTCCGCGGCGCTCGTCGTTGTCGCTGGCGCGCCAGACGTCGGGGTTGGCATAGCTGCACAGATCGCCCTTGCGGTCGAGCAGCACGGCCGGGATGCCGCGCAGCAGCAGCTGCTCGATGAGGCTCAGCGCCAGGGTCGTCTTACCCGAGCCCGAGCCACCGAGAACCGCCGCATGGCGCTTCAGGACGCCCCGGTTGAGCGTCACCGGCTTGGCGCGCGCGCCGATCTCGCGGCCAGCGAAAATGCTCTGCCCGTCGTCGCCGCCCTCGTCGAGGATGACCGACAGCGGCAACTCGTCGTCGTTGTCCGGCAACGGCTCGGGCGTGCTCGAGGCACCCCAGCCGATCCAGTCCGCCCACCGCGACCGCGGCGGCTTCTCCGTGATGGGTGGAATGTCGAGCATCGGCACGGCTGCAGGCTCCTGCTCGTCGCCATACACAGGGGGCGCGACCTCGGACGGCATGGGACGTGCGACATCGGTGATGGCCGGAGCAGCGACTGGCAGCACCGGGGGCTCCACCTGTCGCACAGGTGGCGCCGCGGGCGCGAGCGCGGGCGGCGGGACCGCCGCAGGGCGGCTGATCAGATCGAGCCGTAGCAGCTGCACGATCGGAATCATGCCCGACAGCAGCCGCGCCTGCTCGAACCAGCGGCCGAAGCCCGGGTCGTATCGGTGATGGGCGTGGAACTCGCGCACCATCAGCATGCGCTCCCAATCGGGGATCGGCACCAGCAGCGAGCGGCCGCCACTGTCGCGGAACTTTCGGAAGGCCTGCGCGGTCTGGTTCTTCCTGTTCGGCGGAAAATCGCTCGCGCGCAGCATGAAGCAGGCACGGCCGCTCATGCTGCCGAGCACCTTGTCGAGCTGGCGTTTGAGGCCACCGCCCTGCGTCGGGCGGTTACATAGGAACACGCGCGCCTCGAACGTGTGGCCGCCGCCGTTCTTCGCCCCATGCCGGACTGAGATGTCGATGGCAGGCAGATCGTCGGCGATCTCGAGCCTGTCGACCTTGAGCTGGACCGCGTCCCCCCACTCGTTCTTCGCAATCCCGAGCGCCGCCACCAGGACGTCCATGAGCTCGTGGTCGTGCGTGGGAATCTCGGCCTCGGACGCCTGGGTGAACCGCTGCCAGAGATCGCGATAGTCGATATCGGCCGCCGACTCCTGCGCCGGCTCGTCGTTGCTCGCGGCAAAACCCAACGCGGCCGCGAGCGTCGAGATGAAGCCCGCCTTCTCCGGCGGCGCTTCCTCGGGCTCGGGATCGTCCATGCCATTGGACTGCTGTGCCCGCAGGCGGTTCTGCGCGTGCTCGAGCAGCCGCCGCGTCGAGAGGCCGCCGAACTCCTCGAAGAACTGCGGGCCGAAAAATGCCGACGCGTCGGGGAAGGTCGGCCCACAGGCGCGCACCTCGGCCTCATGCTCCAGCCGCTTGGCGATGATGAGTCGCGCCTCCTCCGGTGTGCGCGTCTCGAGCAGCGCCACCGGGCCGGACTTCTCGATGCGGTCGACGTAGGACTGAGCGAGCACCCCGCGGACCTGACCGTAGAAATCCTCCAGGCACGAGATGAGGATGATCGCCGTCGGCAGCCGGTTGGCGATCTGGATCAGGTCGCGCACTGCTTTCTGGAAGCGCTCCTCGGCATCCTCGAAGAAGCGCAGGTCCTCCACCTGATCGATGCAGAACACCAGGGCCGCCTGATCGACGGTCCACATCAGCTTGCCGAGCGCCTCGATGATCTCGAAGGCGCGGCCGTCCCCGGTGTTGGGATCGAGCGCCGCCACACCCGCCTGCGACAGCTCGTTGAGGACGCGCCCCTGCAGGTATTGCCGTACGCGCTGGTCGATGCGCGGGTCCGAGCGCTGCATATAAAGCAGTGCACGGACGACGTTGACGTCGAGCTCCTGGTCGGCAAAGGCGGGGCTGGCGATGATGTCGTCCGCGAGCTTGAGGACCAGCCGCGCCAGTCCCTCCTCGTCGAGGTTGGCGGTGCGAAGCTTCGTGAGCTCGCTCGCAGCAATCCCTTCGGCTGCCGACACCAGCCGCTGCGTCAACCGCGCCAGCGCGCTCTCGCCGCCCTTGTCAGGATCGTAGGGTTTCTCGAGCGAATTGACCAAGCGCCGGAGGTAATAGTCGGCGTAGCTCGCCACGTCGGGCGTCATCTGCGCGTAACCGAAATACGCCTTGCCCTTGCGGTGAGCGCTGGTCCTCAGCGCCCTGAGCAGATGCGTCTTGCCCGCGCCCGACTGGCCATGGAACAGAAGAATGCGCGCCTGCGTGTTCGAGCCGCGCCCCACGGTGACGCTCTCGAGCAGATCCTCGAACTTGCGGCGTGCCTTGAGATGCACCTGCTCGACATCGACCGGGTCGGCCCGCCAGATGTCGTCCTCCCACGTGATCGAATGCTCGAAGGCGGCAGACAGGCCATCCACAGGTAGCGCAGATTGCGCATTCGGCTGCATGATCCCCAATTCCTCAAACGCGGACAGAGATGACTCTGTCAATCTTGTGTTCGGTACCGGCAGACACCCCCGTCACCCGTCACCACCACCCGAGGCGGCTGCCATCCCGGTGACAGGCACCGAGTGTCAAATTGCTGCCAGCTGCTCGAATGGCCGCAGCTCTCCGGATTTCGGATACCGAATCCGGGATGACTGCGGGTTATGATCCGCTCCGGCCCTCATCATCAAGTCTCTACACGGACGAAGTGCCAGACGGTGTTCTTGTAAGCGACTGCCGAGTCCTGCAGGTCCTTCAGGCTCTTCTTGTCCTTCAGGTCGGCGTTGGCGAGCACCACGTGCCCGGTCCGGTGCGCCTCCGCCAGCATCGCCTTGAACTCGATATCCGTTAGTCCCCAGTCCGGGTGCTGCTGTTGTATCACCTGCCAGACGTGGGAGATGAAGGCCTTTTTGTTGCCTGGCCAGCCTTCGGCGCGGGCGCTCGCCGCTGACCGGACCACGTCGGCAAAGCCATTGAGATCGGGCCGGTTCGCTGCCGCCGGTCGCTGCGGCTGAGGCGGCGCCGGCGCGACGGCTGCAGGCGCACGAGCGGCTCTGCTTCGCCTGCGTTCGCTGACGGGACGAGGCGCGGTGGCCGCAGGGGCCGGTGGGGCCGCAGCCGGCGCCACAGGCGTTGTCTGCGCGAGCGATCGAGTAACGAAACTGCGCAGTAGCGCCGTTCTGAGCGCGTCGGCATCGGACTGGAACGCACCGGCTTGCTCGGCAGCCAGCGCCGCGACGAGGCGGCCATCCGTGCCGAAATCGCGCGGCCGGTGTGAAAGCTGGCCGGCCAGCAGGCGCCCGGCCTTCGCCGACAGCCCCGTGCGCCCTCCGAGATTGCCCTTCAACGTGTTGCCGAATGCCCGCTCGAGCGCCACCACGGCGAGCGCCTGCCGCAGCCGCGGCGCACTAGGCGTTCCCTTGATCTTCAGGCCGAAGGCGCGCTGCAGAATAGCCGCCCGCAGTCCGTCCGGCTTTGCGAGCCGCTTGATGCGTGCCGGCGCTTGCGCCTCGAGCCCGAGGGCGCGCGCGACGAGACGCACGTCACGGATCTCGGCCCAGGTGCGCGGCAGCGGCTTGCCGCCGAGCTCGCTCAGAACGGCTTCACGGCCGGCGTCCGTCAATTCGACGCGGCTGCGCACGACGCCGGCGAGCCCCTGCGCCACAAAACGGGCCACCGCAGTCGCTGCCGCTTCCCGCCAAGCCGCCGGCGCAAGCTTATGACCGACGTAAGGCGCCAGATCGCGAACGATCTCCGCCTGTGTCGCACCATGCTCCGCTGCCGCCCGCGCTAGCACGAACAGGCCGAGCGCCGGAGTAATTGCCTCGGCCCGAGGCTCTGCCAACACGGCTGTGCTCATCTCGTTCGACCTCCCGGCCGGATGCAGGCTCCAACACCTTCCCTTAGACTTGCAGGCGCCGACCCCTTCCAGGCGCCACATCGCGCACGCTCCAGCGCCGCGCAGATCGTTCGACGCGCGAATCACCGAAGACTTTTCAGATTTTGAGGATCGCTCGCCCCGTGCCAAGAGCAAAATCGGTCCCGGGGCGGCACTCCGCCCACTGCCCCACAGGTGCCTTTGGCTTGCCCTACTGACGACACGGTCATGGTGCCTATTGGCAGGCGCTGACGGTCTTGCGAGGGCACTTGGGTTCCTGGCATCTGCGCTAGGTCGCCGCAGCAGAATTCCTAATGGACGTTAGCGTTAACGTTGCCTTAACCGCTTTCGGTAACCCTGAAGGCGGACTGGGGCGTCCCTAGAGTCGGGTCCGCCACAGAGCGGGGGTGTCCGTATGTATCGCGTCGTACTGTTCCTTTCTGCCGCCTTGTTGCTGCCCGGGTGCAGCATCGGCTCGGCTTCGCTTCCCCTCGGCTTCGGAAGCACCCCCTCGGACACGGGCGCGTCCGCAGGCACGATGTCCTTCGGCTCACTGGGCGACGGCGAGGCAGCTCCGGCTCGCTCAAAGGCCAGTGCCAAGGGCCAGCGGGTCGCCAGCCTGCCAGACAGCGCGCCGCGTAATTCCTTCGAGAAGCCGTCGCCGGGCGCCCTCACCGGCCGCGACTACTCGGCCACGAGGCTGGATGCCGAGGCGGCGCGTAGTCTCATCAATGCCTATCGCAAGCAGCATGGCCTGAAGCCTGTTCGCCTCAACACCGAGCTGACCAGCGCGGCCAAGGGCCACTCCCGAGACCTGGCGCAGTGGGATCGCATCTCGCATTACGGATCCGACGGCTCGAACCCGTGGGATCGGGTGAAGCGCAGCGGCTACGATGCGCGGCTCGCGGCGGAGAACGTCGGAACGGGTCAGGCCAGCATCGAGGAAGTGATCAAGGGCTGGAAGGCCAGTCCCGGCCACAACAAGAACCTGCTGATGGCCGATGCAGAGCACATGGGCATTGCCCTGGTTCAGGACCCGCGGACGGAGTTCAAGACCTTCTGGACTCTGGTGCTGGCCGCACCGCAGTGACGCTTTAGCAACATCCTCTCTTCTGCCCAGCCGAGTACCGTTCCGCGGCCTTATGCCGACGGACCCGAAACGCGCGTCTTCTGGCGTAGGCGTACAGTTTCGGCAACAGCGATCCAGGCCCACGCCCGGCCGAGATCGCCCTGGTCCTTGTTGAGAGCGGCAAAGAAGTCGGCAATCTCAGCCGCATGCAGACCGTGCTGGGCTTCGAGCACGGCAGCCAGCGCATCGAGATCCTTGGTCATCGGTTCGGGTCGCTTCCTGTTACGCAAGGTATCCTGTCCCGTTTTCGACAAGCATGGCCGGCGTGAAGCAAAATCGGCGCCAAACTCCGTCCCCGGAACGACACATTCATCCGCCATCAGATTATGATCCGCTCGCGCGAGTTGCTAGGATGAACGAAGCTCATCGCCATGGAGGTGAACGTGAGCAGGCTACGACGCGGGGCAGTCCTCATCGCCGCTACGGGACTACTGCTGCAGCTCTCATGGGCAGCGGCCGGCGCCGATCAGGGCAACGCCAGTTCCTCGGAAACAATGAAGCAGACCGAAACGGGGCCGGCCGGGAACGCGGCGTCCTCCCCCGCTCCGGCTCAGACCCCAGCGGACAAAGCAACCGACTCGCCGACTGAGCCGGGGTGCCCGCTGCGCAACGACCGCAAGCTCGACCGGATCGTCTGACGCTCTGCCGGCGGCACGCGTGTCAGTGGCGCACTGGAAACGCGTTGCGCCATCACCGCTCAACATCCGCGCTTACTTCGCGTGCCGAGTGTCTCGATCCGGAACAATGCTAATGGGTGCTGTCCGCAGATGGCACCTGGGCCGTGGCGGCCTTGGGCCGCGCGGCACCTTCGGTTTTCGTCTTGGCCGCAGCTTTACGGTTACCGCTCTTCTTTGCGACAGGCCTCCGCCCGCAGCTCCAGGACGTAACCGTGTCGCGAACGCTCGTCACCGGCCTCGGATTGCTCGGCATGGGCAGCGTGTCGATGGTGTGATTGCCACCGAACAACATCTTCCAGCCGTAGTGATCGAAGCCGTGGTCAAGCAGGCTGGCGGCATGAAGCGCGCGCTCATGGCCCGATGGCTCGCCGAGAACGACCGCCACCAGTTGGCGGCCATCCCGCGTCGCGCTGGCGGCCACGTTGTACCCGGCGTCACAGATGA
>JAEZHL010000134.1 GCA_023416575.1 Pseudomonadota bacterium | reverse complement strand
CCGAACAACGACCGCAAGTGGTGAAACCGTAGTCGCATGACCTGCCTCCTTGAACGCTGTCTCCATCCCGATGCGGCTTATTGTGAGCTTGCGTATGTCGCCGCTTCAACCAATAGTCTGAATGGTTGCGAATGGTTGTCAAGGCGTATACTGCCTTTTTCGTCCGTCGGGCATTTTTTGGCTGATCGAGAATTCTCTTGAAGACAGAGAAAACTACCGAGGACCCTTCCGCGCCGCTGGCGGATCGACCGCCGATGGGCAGTGGTCCCGAGCTCAATGACGAAGCGGCGGGAGTCCTGACGCAGCTCCGCGCGTTCATCGCGACGAGCGACCCGTTTCCGGGTGTCCGCCTCCCGCCCGAGCGGGAGCTCGCCGAGTTGCTTGGCGTGACCCGCACCGAGCTGCGCAAGGGGCTGGCTGCGCTCGAGGCCGAGGGCCTGCTCTGGCGGCATGTCGGGAAGGGAACGTTCTTCGGGGCGAAGCCAGCGGCCGCGAACGCGACGGTGACGGCACTGGCCCGCACGACGAACCCGCACGAGGTGATGCGCGCGCGCAGTGCCCTCGAGCCGGAAGTCACTCGGCTGGCGGCGCTCAACGCCACGGATCAAGAGATCGCGCGCCTCAGGCTGACGAGTGAGCGATGCCGCGCAGCCGAAACCTGGCGCCAGTACGAGGCCATGGACGCGCTCCTGCATCACCAGATTGCGCGCGCGAGCCACAACGGGCTGCTGATCGGATTGCTCGACATCCTCAACGCGGTCCGACGCACGGTCACCTGGGGCCGTCTCAGGGCGGACCCCGCGCGACCACCGCCCGATCACCACAGCTTCGCCGAGCACGACCGCATCATCGAGGCCATCGCAGCCCGCGATCTGGCCGCGGCGGAAACCGCCATGCGCGCGCATATCGAGGCGGTCGCCCGTAAGCTCCTGGAGCCGACCACATCGATGTGAGCGGACCAGAGCCGGATTGCTCCTGGCCGGATAAGCTCCAGTCTCATTCGGAACGATCGCTGCATAACAGTTCGCCCGCCGCTGGGGTTCAGCGACGGGCGACAATGGCGCGATCACTTACAGCAAGCTGAAGCGACTATGTCTCGCTGGTTGCCGGGACGGCATCCCGGTTTCCCTGCGCGATCCCGGCCTCTCGCCGCTCGAGCGACTTGCGACCGAAGACACGCATCACGAAGACGTAGAACACCGGCACGAAGAAGATGGCCAGGATGGTTGCCGAGATCATCCCGCCCATGACGCCGGTGCCGATGGCATTCTGGCTAGCGGCACTCGCGCCGGAGGCAATCGCCAGCGGCACGACGCCGAGCGTGAACGCGAGCGACGTCATCAGAATCGGCCGGAACCGCAGGTGGGCCGCCTCCACGGTCGCCTCCATCACGGATTTTCCTTGCGCATGCAGATCCTTGGCGAACTCGATGATCAGAATCGCGTTCTTCGCTGCCAGGCCGATGATCGCAATCAGGCCGACCATGAAGTAGACGTCATTCGGCATCCCGCGCAGCGTCACCGCCATCACCGATCCGATCACACCGAGCGGCACGACGAGCATGACCGCCAGAGGAATGGACCAGCTCTCGTAGAGCGCGGCGAGCAGCAGGAAGACGAAGATGATGCTGAGTCCGATCAGCATCGGTGCCTGCGAGCCCGACTGGATCTCCTGCAGAGATTGGCCCGTCCACTCATAGCCGAAGCCGTTCGGAAGCTCGGCGGCGATCCGCTCCATCTCGGCGATCGCGTGGCCGGATGAATAGCCCGGCGCCGCCTGGCCGCTGATCCGCACGGACGGGTAGCCGTTGTAGCCGACGATCTGGGCCGGACCCTTCGCCCATTCCACCCGCGCGAAGGCGGACAGCGGTACCATGCCGCCGGCAGCGTTCCGCACATTGAGGTTGAGCAGATCGGACGTCTGCATGCGCTGCGACTCGGCAGCCTGCACGACCACGCGCTGCATACGGCCCGCGTTCGGGAAGTCGTTCACATAGCTCGACCCGAGATTGGCAGTGATGGCCGAGTTGATTTCCGCGAACGTCACGCCGAACGTATTTGCCTTCTCGCGGTCGATGATGACGTTCACCTGTGCGGCATCCGGCAGGCCCTCCACACGCACCCCGGCCAGCACCGGGCTCCGAGAGACGGCAGCCATGATCTGGTCCCGCGCGGCGGCGAGCGCGGCCTGCCCCAGACCACCACGATCCTGCAGGCGGAAGGTGAAGCCGCTCGAGGTGCCGAGACCCTGAATGGGCGGCGGCGAGAGCGCGAAGGTCATGCCATCCCGGATCTGCCAAAGCTTGCCATTGGCGCGGGCTGCAATGGCCGCCGCGGAGTCCTCGGGCCCGCGCTGACTCCAGTCCTTGAGCGTGACGAACGCGAGCCCGGCGTTCTGGCCGGCGCCGGAGAAGCTGAACCCGGCGATCGCAAACACGCGCTCGACGGCCTTTTCAGCGAGGAGCGCATCCTCGACCTGCTTGATGACCTCGAGAGTCCGGTTGGCACTGGCCTCCGGCGGCGCCTGGATGTCGACCACGAGGTAGCCTTGGTCCTCGTTCGGAATGAACGCGGTCGGCAGGCGCAGATAGGCCCATCCGAGCCCCGCGAGCAGCGCGAGGTAGATGATCATGAACCGGCCGGCCCTGCGCGCGATGCCCCCGACGAGGCTGCTGTAGCCACGCGACGTCTTCTCGAAGCTGCGGTTGAACCAACCGAAGAAGCCACGCTTCTCGTGATGCCCCGCCGGGATCGGCTTGAGGAACGTCGCACACAATGCGGGCGTCAGCGACAGTGCCAGGAAGCCGGAGAACAGGATCGACACCACCATCGTCAGGCTGAACTGCTGGTAGATGATGCCGACGGCACCCGGGAAGAACGCCATGGGCACGAACACCGCCGTCAGCACCAGCGTGATACCGATGATGGCGCCGGTGATCTGCCCCATCGCCTTACGCGTTGCCGCGCGCGGTGGCAGCCCCTCCTCGGCCATGATCCGTTCGACGTTCTCGACCACGACGATGGCATCGTCGACGAGGATGCCGATCGCGAGCACCATCGCGAACATGGTGAGCACGTTGATCGAGAAGCCCGTCGCCAGCATCACTGCGCACGTTCCGAGCAGCGCGATGGGAACGACGATGGTCGGGATGACCGTGTAGCGGAAGTTCTGCAGGAACAGCAGCATCACGAAGAAGACGAGCACCACGGCTTCGCCCAGCGTGTGCAGCACCTTCTCGATCGACACCTCGACGAACGGCGCCGTGTCATAGGGGATGCTGTATTCCAGGCCCGGCGGAAAGAAGCGCGACAGCTCATCCATCTTGGCGTGAATAGCCTTCGACGTGGCGAACGCGTTGCCGGTCGCCGAAAGCTGCACGCCGATCGCCGCCGTCGGCTGCCGGTTGAGGCGGGTGGAGAAGGCGTAGCTCTCGCCACCGATCTCCACCCGCGCAACGTCACGCAGACGCACGGACGAGCCATCGGGATTGGCGCGGAGAACGATAGACTCGAACTGGTCCGGCGATGCGAGCTGGCCCTGGACCAGCACCGTTGCCGAGATCTGCTGCGTGATCGGGTTCGGCTGAGCGCCGATCCGGCCGGCCGCGACCTGCGCGTTCTGGGCGCGGATGGCCGAGATGATGTCGTTGGCCGTCATATTGAGGCCGAGCATCTTCTCCGGATCCATCCAGATGCGCATCGAGCGCTGCGTTGCGAACAGAGTCGCGCTGCCGACGCCATCGACGCGCCGGATTTCGCCAATCACGTTGCGATTGAGATAATCACCAAGGGCGACGTTGTCGAAGGAGCCGTCCGTTGACCGCAACGCGATCACGAGCAGGAAGCCGGAGCCGGCCTGCTCGATCCGCATGCCCTGCTGCACGACGGCCTGCGGCAGTCGTGGCTCGACACGGGCAATCCGGTTCTGGACCTCGACTTGCGCCGCACCGATGTTGGTGCCCGGGGCGAACGTGACCGTCAGGTTGATGCGGCCGGACGTGTCCGAGGTCGACTCGAAGTAGAGCAGGTTGGGAACACCGTTCAGCTCTTCCTCGATCGGCCGGGTCACGCTCTGGTACATGTCTTCCGGCGAGGCACCCGGATAGTTGGCCGTGATCGCGATCTGCGGCGGCGCAACCGTCGGATACTGCGAAACCGGCAGCAGCGGGATCGCGATGACACCCGCGAGCATAATGAAGATCGCGACGACCCAAGCGAAGATGGGCCGATCGATGAAGAAACTCGGCATGAACCTGCTGCCTTGCTGTTCGCTTTTACTGGGCCCCGGTGGTCACCGGGCCCGCGCGGTTTGCAGTTTTCGTAGCGGCGCTTTCGTCGACCTTCCACGCCTGCGCGTTGACGGCCGCTCCAGGGCGCACCTTCTGGAAGCCTTCGACCACGACCCGATCCCCGGGGGCGAGCCCTTCCTCGATGACCCACTGGTTTCCGATCACACGACCGGTGCGCACTGCGCGAATCTCGGCTTTTCCATCGGCGTTGACGATGTAGACCTGAGCGCGCCCGCCGCTGTCCCTCTGGACAGCCTGCTGGGGTATGGCGATCACGCCGTGCTCGATCCCCTGCTCGACGAGAACGCGAACGTACATGCCCGGCAGCAGGTAACCGTCGGGATTCGGGAACTCACCGCGCAGGATCACCTGCCCCGTCGTGGCCTCGACGGTGACCTCGGAGAACAGGAGCCGGCCCGAATGATCGTACATGCTGCCATCGTCCAGCCGCAGCTGCACTTGAGCCTCATCCGCGCTGAGATTCGAGACGGCGCCGCTCGCAGTCGCCCGGCGCAGCGCCATAAGCGTGTTCACGGGCTGCGTGAAATCGGCGTAGACAGGATCGAGTTGCTGGATCGTGGCAAGCCTGTCGGAGCTGCTGACCAGCGCGCCTTCGGTAATGAGCGCGCGTCCAATGCGGCCGCTGATCGGCGCCCGCACTTCGGTATATTGCAGATTGAGCTCCGCTGAATCGAGATTAGCGCGCGCCGCCGCGACGTCAGCGTCGGCCTGAGCCAGCCCCGCGATGGCGATCTCGAGTTGCTGGTCGCTCGAAATGTTGCGCTGGCGAAGCTCCTTCTGGCGATCCGCCTGCTGGCGCGCCTGGACCTGCACCGCTTCTGCCCGCTTCAGCGTCGCCTTGGCGCTGTCGACCTGGACCCTGAACGGCGCCGGGTCGATCCTGTAGAGAACGTCGCCTTCCTTGACGAGCCCGCCTTGCTTGAAGACGCGCTCGATCAGGATACCGGACACGCGGGGACGCACCTCCGCCATCCGCGTCGGTGCGATCCGGCCGGGCAACTCGTTCGTAATCGGCAGGTCCCGCGCCTCAGCCGTGATGACGCTCACGCTGGCCGGCGGCGGCATTGGGCCGGCAGCGAACGCCTGTCCGCCGGCAATGGCCATGCCTGCTGCTGTCAGCATGCAGACGGAAGTGCGGGCGCTCTTGAACCACCTGAGCACGCTCATGGATCGATCCCTGAATCTTCGTGTTTTGATCCCCCGGCCATCGAGGGCCGGCGGCTTGGCGCAGATTGTATCGTCGTATCACCGAGGGCATCCGACTGCCGGGCACCGCCGACCAGCGACCTGATTTCGTCAAACAGCTGCTTGCGATCAGGCTCCGGCCATGCGTAGAGGCCGAAACATTCCAGACACCTTATGCCCTCGAGCGCCAGGAACGCGAGCAGCGCCTCCCGGGGGTGCGCAGACGATTCGATGATTTCGGCAATTTGGTGGCGGTAGGCTTCTTGGATAGGGACTCGCAGCTCGGCATCCTGAGCCAACGCGGCGACCAAGTTGAGGGCGACTGCACGCTCCGCGTCCGAGATTGAGCGCTCAGCCATGGATATGCGGGCGTGGATGACGCTGTCGGGTGAGGACCCGAGCTTGTCGATGGCCTCGCGCAACCTCTCCGTTTCACGCGAAACGCGCCGCTTGATCACGGCCTGGATCAGCGCCTGCTTCGACTTGTAGTCATAAATGACGCTCGCCTTGCTGATACCTGCCTCGGTAGCAACAGCCTCGAGTGTCAGCCGAGCGGCGCCATCGCGGCTCACCACTCTCTCGGCAGCGCAGAGGACCGCGTCCCGATCGATAACCCTGACGCGTGCCATCAGACTATCAGCTTCCCATTAATATCCGACCGGTTGGTTATTTACTTCAGGGTCGCCGCTTGTCAACTCAGCCTTTCCGCCCAAGCTCGCGCTTCGCAGGCTTTCCGCGCGTGGCCGCCGGGAGGCGAGAGGCCCCCAACCGACGAAGCGCAACCGCCTGATCTCAAGACGAGATTGCAGCAGGCGAGGTGACATAATCCTGAGTGCGAGGTGCACCGAATACCGGCGCGGACTTCGGCCAGATCGCCGCAGGGGCGTTCGCCGGGCTCTGTTCTCGGCGCGGAGCTGGAACAATCCGACCGGCGCGGCCCCTTGAGGGGCATCATACGAACAGCTTGAAATTCACCCGTCTCGGCGGAACGGGGGGCGGGTGAGGGCGTCGAAACCCTCACCCATTCTCGAGTCCCAACCCCTTCGGGAGAGGCCGGGAAGATCGGCCATCAGGCGACGCGGTCGCCCTTCTTGACCGTGACCGTCCGGTTGTCGACGCCCGGCAGCATCTTCGCCGGATCGCGGGTGACGACGACATCCACGACGCTCGGACCGGGAGTGGCGATGGCCTTCTTGAGGGCCGCCGCAAGCTCACCGGGCTGCTCGACACGAATTCCGTGGCAGCCGAACGCCTGCGCTACACGGGCGTAGTTCGTCTCGGCCAGATCGGACGCGTGATAAGCGCCGGCGCCGTACATCAAGTGCTGCAGCGCCTTCACGTAGCCGGATGCGGCGTTGTTCACGACGATGACCGTGAGGTCGAGCGCGAGCCGGCGCGCCGTCTCCAGCTCGCCGATCATCATGTTGAAGCCGCCGTCGCCCGTGATGCTGACCACGGCCCGACCCGGCGCGGCCATCGCGGCGCCCATTGCGCCCGGGAGACCGTAGCCGATCGAGGCGAAACCGCGATCTGGCACGAACCCACGGCCGGCCTGCTTCGTGTCATAGAGCAACCCGCCCCAGTGGGCCGCGAATCCGCCGTCGGCGATCAGCACGCCATCGGCGGGCATGATGACGTTGAGCTCGTGCATGAGGCGGGCCATGGCGACCGGCGTCTCGTCCGACTCGAGCCGGCCGCGCACGCTCTCGCGCCAATCCGCCATGCGCCGCACCACATCGCCGGCATAGTCCGCCTGCCGCGCACGGATCGCGGGCGCATCGGCTGCCAGCGCCGCCGCCAACTCGCGCACGCCTTCGCGCGCGTCACCCCAGAGGGCAACTTCAGGCTCGCGTGTGCGCCCGAACTCCTCCGGCAGGATGTCGAGATGAATGATCCGCTTGCCGATCGGCGGCACGGTGAAGCGCTTGGTTGCGATCTCGCCCAGCTTGCAGCCGACGACGATGATGAGGTCCGATTCCTCGATCAGCTTGTTCGCAATCCGATCATAGCGGCCGAACAGGCCGGCATTGAGCGCATCCGAGCAGGGAATGGCGCCCTTGCCCGTCATCGTGTGGGCAACCGGAACATTGATCGCGCGGGCGAACTCGGTCAGCGCCTCGGCTGCGCCGGAGAGATGAACGCCGCCGCCCGCGAGCAGGATCGGCCGCTTCGCCTCGGCGATCATGCGTGCCGCACGCTCGACGGAGCTCGCATCCGGCCGGCAGCGCAGCGCAGGGATGGCCTGATACATCGCGTCCGCATGGAACTCGTCATCGCCGTAGCCATGCGTCGCGTGACAGATGTCCTCGGGCACGTCGACGACGACCGGACCCGGCCGACCCGTCGTCGCCACCGCGAAGGCGCGGCGCAGAAGCTCGGGAATCCGATGAACGGCCTCGACGCGGATGACCTCCTTCGCCGCAGGGCGGAGGATGTCGAGCTGACGAGATTCCTGGGTCATGTTCTTCCAGGAATGGTCGCGATGGGTGTTGCCCGTCAGCACGACCATCGGCGACCCGGCATTGAGCGCCTCGACGAGCCCGGTCACGAGGTTGGTCGCGCCAGGGCCGAGCGTTGCGTCAGCGAGACCGACCCGACCGGAAACCTTAGCGTAGGCGTCGGCCGCGAAAACGCCGGCGCGTTCGTCGTTGATGAGGTGATGAGCAAGGCCCAGCCGACGCGCCGCATCATAGAACGGCAGCAGCTGAAAGCCTCCCATGCCGAACATGGGGCCGCCGTTGTGCGCCTGGATCATGCGCGCCAAAGCTTCGCCGCCGGTCATCTCGTTTGCGGACATTCTTCACTCCTTAGATCAGATCAAACCGAATAGCCGAGGTACCGCGGCAACCACAGCGCGAGCTCGGGGAAAGCAATGACAAGAACCAGGACCACGACCATGGACAGGACGAACCACACCACCCAGGGTACGGTCTCCTCGATCGAGATTCCGGCCACCTTGGCCGTGACGAACAGATTGACCGCCACCGGCGGGGTCACCTGGCCAACGGCGATGTTGATCGCCATGAGCACGCCGAGCCAGGTCAGGTTCCAATTGAGCGCGAGCGCGATCGGGTAGAGGAGCGGCAGCGAAATGAGGAAGATCGACGCTCCGTCGAGCAGCATGCCGAGGAAAAGCACGAGCGCCATCACCAGCCCGAGAACGATGAGCGGATCGCTGGTCAGAGCGAGAATGCCCTTCGCAGCCTGATCGAAAGCACTCAGTGTCGAGCCGGCAAAAGCGAACAGGCCAGCCAGCGCGATGATGATCATGATGACGGCCGTTGTCTCGGCGGCCTCGGCGAAAATGTTGAAGACGCCCTTGAGGGTGAAGGCGCGGGACACGACGCCGATCACGAGACCATAGACGGCCGCGACGGCCGCGGCCTCCGTGGGCGTGAACAGGCCACTTCTGAGACCGCCGAGAATGATGACGGGCGCGAACAGGCCGGGCAGCGCCTCCCACAGTGCGGGCCAGAATGGCGGCCGCTTCTCCCCCTCGCAGGCATCGAAGCCATGCTTGCGGCTGATCCACCAGGCAGGGAGCATGATGGCGACGCCGACCATAATGCCCGGCACGAGCCCGGCGGCGAACAGCGCCCTGAGATCGACACCCGGCACCATCACGCCGTAGATCACCAGCGCGAGAGAGGGCGGGATCAGAATGGCCGTCGACGCACCGGCGGCGATGACGCTGGCGGAGAACGCATCGGGATAGCCCGCCCGCCGCATGCTGGGGATCATGATCGTCGCAACGGCGGCCGCGTCTGCCGGTCCGGAGCCGGACATGCCGCCCAGGATCATGCAGACGAGGACCGCGACGAGCGCGAGCCCGCCTTTTCGCGGACCGACGATCGCCTGCATGAAGGTCACCAGTCGCGCCGCCACGCCCGCCCGCTCGAACACGGCGCCCGTCAGCACGAACAGCGGGATGGCGATCAGCGGATATTTCGCAATTGAGTTGTACGTAATTTGCGCAACGCTTTGCAGCGCGTTCGCGTCGAGCCCGACGGCGATTGCGGCAAATCCGGCGAGCCCCAGCGAAACCGCGATGGGCGCTCCGATGGCAAGCAGGATGGCAAACAGTGAGACGAGAACGATGTTGGCGGTGATCATTGGGGCAACCTGCTCTCGCGCCACCAGGCGAAGAGGATACGCCCGACGATGACGAGCGCGATGACCGGCATCCAGACGGTATAGATCCAGGACGGGACACCGAGGCCAGCCGACAGCTCCTCGAACCGATACTCGTCCCAGGCGAGCCAGCCGCCATACCAGGCGATCAGCGCGAACATGAGGAGGGTCGCCATCCTGGCGACGATCCTGCAGAAGCGGCGCCAGCCCTGCCCCATCTCCGCGATGACGCCGACGCGCATATGGGCGTTGCGTGCGATGGCCGCGGACGCGCCGATGAAAGTCAGGAGCACCATGAGGAACACCGAATACTCCTCGGTGAAGGCGAACGAGTAATTGCTGACGTACCGGGCCACCACATTGGCAAAGCTGATGAAGCATATGCCAGCCATTGCGAGGGCACCGATCAGTCGTTCAATCGGCAGCAGCCGGTCGTGAAATGGCTCCGCCTGGGAGTCCTCGGGCGTCGGTTCCAAAGCCATGGTGCACACACGGGTAAGGGCACACCCCGGAGGCTCCGGGG
>JAEZHL010000123.1 GCA_023416575.1 Pseudomonadota bacterium | reverse complement strand
TGGGCTTGTGCAGAAGCGCTATCCCTGGGGCAGTGAGCTGATGCCCGACGGTCGGCATCGCTGCAACATCTGGCAGGGGCGATTCCCCGAGCACGACAGTGGGGACGACGGATATCGCGGCACCGCTCCTGTCGACGCTTACGAGGCCAACGGCTTCGGGCTTTACAATATGTCCGGCAACACCTGGGAATGGTGCGCCGACTGGTTTCATCCCCGCGATCATGTGCGCGGCGACCTCCACGACCCCAAGGGCCCGCAGACCGGAACCACACGCGTGATCCGCGGCGGCTCCTATCTGTGTCACGAGAGCTATTGCTTTCGTTATCGCGTATCCGCACGATCCTCCGCGCCGCCAGACACCAGCACAGGGCACCTGGGCTTCCGCATTGCGCGGGACGCCTGAGCCACCGGTGCAGAGCCGAGCCCGTCAGTTCGTGCCGACGGCCGCTGCATAATCCTTAATGGCCTCGATGAACGTGCGGGTCGCGGGAGAGGAGCCGGCCGAAGCGCGGAACATGATGCCGGCAGATCGCACGGTGAAGAGTCCCGGGATGGTCAATGGCGCGATACCATTCATGTCCGTCCGCACGATTTGCGAGGTCATGAACGAGAGCATATCACTGTCGCGTAGCACCTCCGCAATGAAGGGAATGGAATCCGCTTCGACAGTTGCTTCCGGCGCCTCTAGACCAGCGACACGAAACAGTGCTTCCAGCCGCATGCGGGAGAGAACGTCCCGCCCGGGGAGGATCCAGGGATATTCCAGGGTGTTGGCGGCAGTCGGCCGGCGCTTAGCACGTAGCGGATGATCCTTACGAGCCACTATCGTGACGGTGTCCTGCGTCAGCGGAATGCTCCGCAGCCCTTGTGGGATCCGATTGGGCAGGGCGGAAACGATGAGATCGAGTTCACCATTTCGCAGGAGATCGATCAGGTTACCTTTGAAGCCGCCGAATACGCGAAAGCTCAATCCGGAATAATCGGCAGTCATCTTCGCGACGATCCCCGGTAAAGCACTGGTCAGCCAGGAGGGGCCCGCGCCGATACGAATACAGCCGATCGCACCGCGGCTAAGCGCCCGAACTTCCTCGCGGGCATCAAGAAGCTGCACGTTGAGCTGGTCTGCGTGCCTGAGCAGGGCCTGGCCCTGCTCGGTCAGCGCCACGCCCCTCGCCAATCGTCGGAACAACTTGCAATCCAGAGAAGATTCCAGGCGGCGCACGGCCTTGGTCAGACCAGGCTGCGTCATGCCCAACGCGCGCGCCGCAGAGCTGAAGCTGCCGTGACTGGCGACGGCATTGAAGTAGCGGAGCTGGGAAAGATCCACGGATCCCATTCCTTTCAGTTATGGGAAAGGTCATACGTGTGATCTTGTCGTAGAACTCATCGGCGGGCAACCTTGCGGGCGGAATTCAGCCCCGACGGAGAGACTGGTCGTGCAACCCAGCAATCTTCTTTTCATCCTGTCCGACGAGCACACACGGGACATTGCTGGCTGCTATGGCGACCGCATCGCCATAACTCCGAACATCGACGCCCTCGCAGCCAGGGGTACGCGGTTCACCAATGCCTATACACCGTGCCCGATCTGCGTTCCTGCCCGCGCATCGCTGGCGACAGGACGGTGGGTGCATCAGGTGAAGGCCTGGGACAATGCCGCGCCCTATCACGGCGAAATTCCAAGCTGGCACCACCGAATTCGCGATAACGGCAACCGCGTCGTCTCGATCGGCAAACTCCATTTTCGTGCAACTGCTGACGACAACGGGTTCAGCGAGGAGATCCTGCCCTTGCACGTTCTCGACGGTCAGGGCGACCTGATCGGGATGCTGCGTGAACCGCCGGCGAAGCGTGGCAGCATGCCTGCCCTTGCAGCCAGCGCTGGTCCGGGCACGTCAACATACAATGACTACGATACCAACATTACGGAAGCGGCCTGCCGCTGGATCGCGGAGCAGGCCAAGGGCAGTGGGGACAAGCCCTGGGCGCTGTTCGTCTCGCTGGTGCGGCCACACTTTCCGCTGACGGCGCCGCCGGAGTTCTACAAGCTCTATGATCCCGATCGCATGCCCATGCCGCGCCTCTATGACGAAGCGGGTCGAAAACTGCATCCTGCCGTTCAGGCGCTCCGGACGATCATGGACTACGACGACCATTTCGCCGACGAGGCCGCGGTCCGGCGCGGCATCGCGTCCTACTATGCACTGGTCAGCTTCCTGGACGACAACATCGGCAAGATCCTGAAGGCGCTCGACGCAGCCGGACTTACCGAGAATACCCGGGTCATGTACTCATCCGACCACGGTGACAACGTCGGTTGCCGCGGCATGTGGGGTAAGTCGGTGATGTTCGAGGAGTCGGCGGCGGTTCCCCTCGTCATCGCCGGCCCCGGCGTGCCGCAGGGTTCCGTGATTGACACGCCTGTTTCGCTGATCGATTGCTACCGTTCGGCCATAGAAGCCGTGGGATGCCCCGTTCCCGAAGAGGATCTAGCGCTGCCATCTCGCTCATTGTGGGCTATCGCTGGCGGTGAGGAGCCGGGCCGAAACGTGCTATCGGAATATCACGCGGCGGGCTCGATCACCGGTACGTTCATGATCCGGCACGGACGCTGGAAATACATCTATCACGTCGGCTATCGCCCCGAACTTTACGATCTCAACGCCGATCCCGGAGAAACAACGGATCTCGCTGAGCGCCCGGACATGGTCGAAGTGCTGAAGGAATGCGAGGCAGAACTGCGCCGCATTTGCGATCCCGAGTCGGTCAGTGCGGAGGCTTTCGCCGACCAGCGCCGCCGGATCGCGGAGCACGGTGGTGTCGAGGCCATACTGGAGCGCGGAGACTACAGCTATACTCCGGCACCAGGCGAGAAGCCGGTGCTCGTGTCGAAATGAAAACAAAAATGTCACTGCGAGGAAAGCATGCCCGAGGATCGAGTCACGCGAATTGCTGAAATCGCATACATTATCCTCATTTTCGCGATTGCAGGCGTTATGTGGCAGCAAGCTGGCAATTTGCCGCCTGCACCTTACGATCCGATGGGGCCCAAGTTCTTCCCCATGAGCGTCAGCGTTGTGCTGGGCGCGTTGAGCTTGGCGATGCTGATCAGGGTCCTTATGGGCCGTGGGCTCGGGCGTGCCATGCAGAGCATGGTGACTGGGCTGGAGGGGGGTGGGGAGCACGTGCAGCGTCCGTTGACGGCGGTGCTGACAATCCTTCTAGCAATCGGCTACGCTATCGCATTCAACTTCCCGAGCATCGGTTTCTTCCCGGCGACGGCTGTCTATCTGTTTTTGTCCGGTTTGGTCCTCGGATCACTTGAACTCAAGCGGGTGGCCGGTGTCGCAGTTTTCGCGGTCGTAGCCGCTTATGCCCTCGACCTCCTGTTCCGGGTTCTGTTCCAGCTCGACCTGAACTGAAGGCCGGAAATATCATGACCCTCGTGGAAGCCTTCCTTCATCTATTCACGCTGAAGTCGTTCTTGATCATGATCGGGGGCGTTGCACTTGGCGTTTCAGTCGGTGTTCTGCCCGGTATCACCGCCGGCGTCCTGATGGCGTTGACCTTGCCGTTCACCTACCACATGACGAGCGTCGAGGCGGTGACGCTGCTGATCTCGATGTTCATCGGCGGTGTCTCGGGCGGGCTGATTACGGCCACCCTGATGCGCATTCCGGGAGAACCGAATGCGATCATGACGTGCCTCGACGGTTATCAGCTCGCGCGTCGCGGTCAGCCTGGTCGCGCGTTGGGCCTCGGCAATGCGTCCTCGCTGGTCGGCGGGACGTTGTCTTGGGTTGCGCTGGTGTTGCTGGCGCCGCCTCTGGCAAGCATTGCCGTCGCCTTCGGGCCGTTTGAAAATTTCGCCGTGATCGTCATGGCGCTCATTCTCATCTCGTCGCTGTCAGAAGGTTCGTTCCTCAAAGGATTGTCTGCTGGCATGCTGGGCATGCTGGTGTCGTATCCCGGCATCGACCAGAGCTCCGGGATTGTGCGTCTGACTTTCGGCTTTCAGGAACTCGAAGGCGGCTTCAACGCATTGCCAGTCATCCTCGGCATGTTCGCCATCAGTCAGGTGGTCGCCGATGCCCTCAACATTGAAGGCAGCACGGAGGCGCTCAAAGCTTCCATGCGCGGCATGTTCATGTCGGTGCGCGACTACATCGTGCACGGGAAGACGATGTTGCGATCGTCCTTGATTGGCATCTGGATGGGCATCCTGCCGGGTGTCGGCGCGACGATTGCGTCGATCGTCACCTACTCGGTGGCCAAGAACATGTCGAAAACCCCGGATGAATTCGGCAAGGGCAGTGAGGAAGCCATCGTCGCAGTGGAGAGCGCCAACAACGCCACGACGGGCGGAACGCTGATTCCCATTCTGACGCTCGGCATTTCCGGTGGCCTGACAGACTCCATTCTGCTGGGCGCGCTGATTATTCACAATATGCAGCCCGGTCCGCTGCTGTTCCAGAACCACCCCGAGATCGTCAATACGATTTTCGCCACCCATCTCACGGCGCATCTCGTCATGTTCGCCATGATGACGTTCGGCGTCGCTTTCTTTGCACGGATGATGATGGTGCCGCGCGCATTCGTGCTGCCCATGGTGATCGTATTCTCGGTAATTGGCGCGTTTGCGCTCGACAACCGGCCATTCGACATCGGCGTGATGCTGGCATTCGGCCTACTCGGTGTGCTCCTGGAGCTGGCGAAGGTGCCACTGGCGCCATTCGTCGTCGGGCTGGTGCTGGCGCCGATTGCCGAATCCGAATTGCGTTCGGGCTTGATGGCGTCCGGCGGCAGCTTCATGCCGCTCATACAGCGTCCCATGGCTTGCACCATGTTGATCATTGCGGGGCTGCTGTTCATGTGGCCGTTCGTTCGCGAATGGAGAAGTTCAAGCCGGATTTCGAAATCCGAGAAGAAAGCCTGAAGCCATCCAGCTAGGGAGGAAATAGCCAATGACCAACGTGACGAGACGCACTGCACTCAAGCTGGGCGCCGCTGCTGGACTGATGCCGTTCGGATTTTCCGGAGCCCAGGCTGCGGGTTTCCCGGAAAAGCCTATTCGCATGATTGTTCCGATCGCAGCCGGTGGCCAAACTGACGTGGTGGCTCGACTGCTGCAGTCGGCGATCGATAAGAACAAACTGCTGCCGCAGCCGATCGTGGTGGTCAACAACGCGGCCGCCGGCGGGTCGATCGGCACGCGCATGGTCAGGGATGCGGCTCCCGATGGCTACACCGTCGGCGTTTTTCATATGGGCCTGCTGACGGCTCCTGCCGTCGATGTGGTGGACTACGATCACACCGCCTTCGATCTGATCGGGCAAGCCGCACGGACGCAAGTCGGCCTGGGCTGCCTGGAAGGCAGTCGCTTCAAGTCAATCCAGGACGTGATCGCCGAGGCGAAGGCGAAGCCGGAGACGGTTACAGTCGCGATGAATATCGGCCTTCTGCCGCACTTTGTCCCGCTGATGTTCGCGCAGCAGGCAGGCATCTCTTTCCGCTTCGTCCAGGCCGGTGGCGGCGCCGTCCGGCTGAAGTCCATTCTCGGCCAGCACACAGAACTGGCGCTGTTCTCCGGGCCTGAGTTCCTTCTTTTCAAATCCCAGGGCATACGCCCGCTCGTCATGTTCTCGGAGGAACGCGTGCCGGAGCTGTCCGATGTCCCTACGGCGAAAGAAGTTGGTGTGAACACGGTCTTCGAGGAGCGCGTCATTGCCTTCGCGCCGAAGGGCACGCCCAAGGCCAATTTGGAAGTCATCGGCAAGGCGCTGGAAGCAGCCACCAAGGATCCCGAGGTCATCGAACGCTTCAAGGGACTGGGAGTCGATGGCATTTACATCGACGGACCGAAACTGACCGCGATGCTCGACGAGCTCAAGGGGCCGATCGACAAGGTTGGCGAGGTCGTAAAGAGGGCACGCGCGGAGCAGCCCAAGAACAAGCAATAAGAGGCGATACTCGGCCAGAGAGGATTTCCTCATGACCGCCACGCTCGCGCCGCTGCCCGGCGCGGGCGGCCATCGCACGGGCGGTGTCCTCAATGGGAATGGATATTGGGACAAGGCCATCACCCTCGGTGGCCGCCTTCCGTCATGGCAGCGACGCGATCCGCCGCGAGGGAATTGTCGTTTACACGCCCACTCACGGCACCAAAGCAGAACTCGAGCGCCCAGCCACAACACCCAATGCATGATGGTGACGCAATGTCCGAACTTCCGTCTGCCGTATCCTCCGGCAGCTATCCGATTGCGGATGTGACATCCTGGGCTACCTCAATCCTCGGACGTGCCGGTGTTCCGCAAAACGACGCGAGGATCACCGCTGAAGTTCTGGTCCGAACGGATGCGCGCGGTTTCCGGACTCACGGGCTGACGAGACTGCGCAGCTATCTGGAAAAACTGAAATCAGGCGAGGTTTCAACCGCCGCCGAAATCACGGCCAACATCAATGGCAGCTACGGCGTGGTCGAAGCGAACGGAGCGCTTGGTCAGGTCGCCGGCATGGTCGCCGTCGACCATGCGATCCGGTCAACGGAAACACAGCCGCTTGTCTGCGTGACATTGCGTGAGGCTGGGCATCTGGGGGCGCTCGGCGTCCTGGTCTTGCGCGCGGCCGAAGCGGGGCGGGTCGCACTGATGCTGCAGGCAACACCACCGATCATCACCATGCCGGGCGTCGGCGGTCCGATGCTCGGGAACAACCCCTTTGCCATTGCGGCTCCGCGAACAAACGGACCGCCCATCGTGATCGACATGGCCTGCTCCGTCGCCGCGCGCGGCAACATAGTCTTGGCGGCGCGCTCGGGTGAGCCGATCCCCGAGGGATGGGCCGTAGACGAAAACGGCGTCCCGACCACGGACGCCAGTGCGGCACTGAAGGGCGCGCTTCTTCCGTTTGCGGGCCACAAGGGCCTTGGCATGTCGATCATCGTCGAACTGCTGGCGGGGAGCTTGTCCGGGCGCCCGTTCGAATCGTCTCTGAACAAGGGCGGGCAGGTCCGCGTCGCGGCGGGAAACTTGAATGCAATGTTTATCGTCTTCAATCCGGATCTGATGATCGGCCGTGCTGCCTACGACGCGCACGTGTGCGCATGGACGGCCCATCTCAAAGCAGCTGGCAAGGGCGCGCGCGTTCCCGGTGAGCGGGCTCACGCGGCAGAAATGGCAGCCAACTCCGAAGGCCTCACGTTCCAGTCCGATATCGCCAAAGACCTGCGACTGCTCGGCGAAGAGTACGACCTTCCATTCCCGACCCTCCTCCGCAACCAGTATTGAAAGCGAGGACATCTCATGCCCCGCGCCCTCGTGCTGCATCCCGACGACAACGTAGCCACGCTGATCGATGCCGGTCGCGCCGCTGACCTGGTGCAACTCACCGGAGAGACGACCGCTCGGCTCGAGCTCCTGGCCGATATTCCGTTCGGCCACAAATGCGCAATCCGCGCGATCGCAAAGGGCGATGAAATTCGCAAGTACGGGCAGATCGTAGGCCGCGCGACAGCGCAGATCCGTACCGGAGATCATGTGCACGTTCATAACGTCGAAGCACTCCGCGGGCGCGGCGACATTTCGGAGAACCGTTAATGGAGACGTTTCTGGGCTATGAGCGCGCCGATGGATCCGTCGGCACCCGCAACGTCGTTGCCATCGTGTCCACCATGGACAACGCCAATCCGGTCGCGCGTGCCGTCGCCGCTGCCGTCGGTGGTACGATCCTGATCCCCGGATTGTACTTGCG
>JAEZHL010000066.1 GCA_023416575.1 Pseudomonadota bacterium | reverse complement strand
TCGAGGTCCCGCCGCCAGAGCCCGCGGAGCCGGCGGGAGAGAAGATGGACCTTGCCATCGTCTTCGAGGACGAGGATCTGATCGTCATCGACAAGCCGGCCGGTCTCGTCGTCCACCCGGCGGCAGGGCATGCCTCGGGCACACTGGTCAACGCCCTCATCGCCCATTGCGGGGCGAGCCTGTCCGGAATCGGGGGTGTCATGCGCCCCGGCATCGTGCATAGGCTCGACAAGGATACCAGCGGCCTGCTGGTGGTCGCGAAGTCGGATGCCGCGCATCAGGGCCTGGCCCAGCAATTCGCGGCCCATGGCGCCGACGGGCGGCTCGAGCGGGCCTATCTCGCCTTCGCGTGGGGACAGCTCGACCGGTCGACCGGACAGATCGATGCGCCGCTTGGCCGCAGCACCAAGGACCGCACCAAAATCTCGGTCGTGCGGGGTGGAGGCGGCCGCCGCGCGGTCACGCACTATCGCGTCGTCGAAACCTATCCGGGCGAGGACGGCCGGATCGCCGTCAGTCTCGTGCGGCTCACGCTCGAAACCGGCCGGACGCATCAGATCCGCGTTCACCTCGCCCATGCCGGCCATCCACTGCTCGGTGATCCGACGTACGGCTCGAGCTTCGCCGCAAGCGCGAAGCGGCTCGGGCCGGCTGCCCAGGCGGCGCTCAAGGATCTCGGGCGGCAGGCGCTGCATGCAACGCTGCTGGCGTTCGAGCACCCGAGAACAGGACGGCGCCTCAGGTTCGAGAGTCCGTTGCCCGCAGATCTTTCGGCACTGCGCGAGGCGCTGCAGAAACCGAAACCCTGACGATCACAGCAGGCGGACAATCACGCGAGCACCCTGTAAAAATAATCAAACCCGCCTACATAGGTGCTCGGCAGTGGAACTCCAACCCGCATTCACCGTTCCGTCGGACATCACCACAGCGTGACCGTGCGTTATGGGCAGCGCACAATAATGTAACTTGTGTGCGACTGTCGGCGTGGCCCAATCTGCGCCTTGCTCTGGTCATGGTGCCAGGTGAACTTGAAGACGGGTCGGAAGGAGCAACCGGGTTTCACCGCCACAAGAGAGGATGACACTCGGCTGGAAGGAAGATGGTCACAAAATCGCTGCCAACAATTGCGGGCGGATCTGTCGGCCTCGCGCGGTATCTCGAAGAGATCCGGCGCTTTCCAATGCTGGAGCCGGACGAAGAGTACATGCTCGCGAAACGCTGGCAGGAGCATGCCGATTCGGAGGCGGCCCAGCGGCTCGTCACGTCGCACCTGCGGCTCGTCGCGCGCATCGCCATGGGCTATCGGGGCTACGGCCTGCCGATCGGCGAGGTGATCTCTGAAGGCAACGTCGGTCTCATGCAGGCCGTGAAGCGCTTCGACCCGGACCGCGGTTTCCGCCTCGCCACCTACGCCATGTGGAGGATCCGGGCGTCGATCCAGGAATACATCCTGCGCTCCTGGAGCCTCGTGAAGATGGGCACCACGGCCGCGCAGAAGAAGCTCTTCTTCAACCTGCGGCGCGCGAAGGGCCAGCTGCAGGCGCTCGAGGAAGGCGACCTGAGGCCCGACCAGGTTGCGGCGATCGCCAAGAAGCTCGGCGTGCCCGAGGAAGACGTGATCTCGATGAACCGGCGTCTCGGCGGCGATACCTCGCTGAACGCGCCCGTTCGCGCCGATCTAGAATCGGGAGAGTGGCAGGACTGGCTGGTGGATGATGCACCGGACCAGGAGGAGCAGCTCGCCGAACGCGATGAGATGGACCACCGCCGCGAATTCCTCGCCTCGGCGCTGACCACGCTGAACGACCGTGAGCGGCGCATCTTCGAGGCCCGCCGTCTGGCGGACGAGCCAGCGACCCTCGAAGAGCTCTCGACGGAGTTCGGCGTCTCGCGCGAGCGCATCCGGCAGATCGAGGTCCGCGCCTTCGAGAAGGTTCAGAAGGCCGTCCAGAAGGCTGCCAAGGCCAGCGAGCAGTCCGCCACAGCCGAAGCGGCCGGCGCGGCCTGAATCACCCAAGTCCTTCGCCAACCCAGCGCGCCTGAATGTCAGGCGCGCTGTGGACGTTTTGCAGTCACACCATCAGATTACGAATCACTTACACTTCGCATGCGGGGCGAAAAGCCTCGCCGTGACCTGTGGCCGAGTTGGGCCCCGGTCGCGCGGAGGGTGCGCGTCAGAGCTCAAGGCACATCAGCTTGCGGCATCTGAACGTCACAACGAGAAAAACCGGCACCTTCCGGACTGCCGGCCGGCGCGAGGCGGAGGTGGACGGGACCGCCGGCAGCAGCGCCAGCCGCTGGACGACGCGCGGACATTCGCGCTCCTGTCCTATTCCGCGACGCCATCGCGACATCACACCCGCCGAGGGGAACCGGCCGGACGATCGTTGGGTCACGTCCGTGGGGGGCCGATTTGCGGGCGGGGTGCCGTTTGGCCGACATCGGCTGTTGGCGTGGCACTGCAAAGACGATGGAGCAGCCTATGCTGAAGCGCCTTCATCCCCGATCCGTTCCGATACCAGGTCCGGACCGCCGTCGCTGCGAGCATCTGACTGGCGAAGCCCGCCAGAACCGCTTGCACCGGCACATGGGTGATTGGTCACTCGTGCTCCTGTGGCGGCTCAAACCACCGCATCCGCCAAGTATCGTCTAGTTCAGCCAGGGCCGGGGACGGGGTGCGAACCGTGAACCGGCTTCAAACACGAGAGGCCGGCCAGTTCCCTGG
>JAEZHL010000038.1 GCA_023416575.1 Pseudomonadota bacterium | reverse complement strand
CGACTACTTCACGATCCACGCCGGCGTGCGCCTCGCCTACGTTCCGCTGACGGCCAATCGTGTCACCGGCATCGTCTCGCGCGGCGGCTCGATCATGGCCAAGTGGTGCCTCGCCCACCACAAGGAGAGCTTCCTCTACGAGCACTTCGAGGAGATCTGCGACATCATGCGGAAGTATGATGTCTCCTTCTCGCTGGGTGACGGTCTGCGGCCCGGCTCCATCGCCGATGCCAACGACCGCGCGCAGTTCGCGGAACTCGAGACCTTGGGCGAGCTGACCCAGATCGCCTGGAAGAAGGGCTGCCAGGTGATGATCGAGGGCCCCGGCCACGTGCCGATGCACAAGATCAAGGTGAACATGGACAAGCAGCTCAAGGCATGCGGCGAGGCGCCCTTCTACACGCTCGGGCCGCTCACGACCGACATCGCGCCGGGCTACGACCACATCACGTCGGGCATCGGCGCGGCCATGATCGGCTGGTTCGGCTGCGCGATGCTCTGCTACGTGACGCCCAAGGAGCACCTGGGGCTGCCCAATCGCGACGACGTCAAGACGGGAGTCATCACCTACAAGATCGCGGCCCACGCTGCCGATCTCGCCAAGGGGCATCCGGCGGCACAGCTGCGCGACGATGCGCTCTCGAAGGCGCGGTTCGAGTTCCGTTGGCAGGATCAGTTCAACCTGTCGCTCGATCCCGACACGGCGACCTCCTACCACGACGAGACGCTGCCCAAGGAAGCGCACAAGGTGGCGCACTTCTGCTCTATGTGTGGGCCGAAGTTCTGCTCGATGAAGATCACGCAGGACGTGCGCGACTACGCGGCAAGGATCAACGAGGCTCAGGTCGAGCTGGCCGAAGAGACGACTGCCATCGATCCCCAGGCCGGAATGGACGCGATGAGCGCCAAGTTCCGCGAGATGGGTGGCGAGGTCTACATCGACGCCGCCAAGGCGAAGGAAGCCAACAAGGCTCTGGGTTAAGCAAAAGCGGGTGCCTGCCTCCTGGTCCAGGAGGCAGGCTCTCACCGACACAGATGCGCCCCGGGCTTGATGCTCGGAGCGCACTGGCTCGTTGCAGTCGGTGTCGGCGTGAATGTGCGTGATCGCCACACGCTATGGCCTGTCCCGGCGACGTACGCCGGGATCACCTCAGCGTTCGTTGGCTCGCGTCTCGCTCACTTGCACGCTCGTGCGAAGTGGCCCGACGCTTACCCCGCTGTCGCTGGCGGCTGCGCCCAGGGATCGTAGGAGCCGAAAGCCCAGATGTGGCCCTCGGGGTCGCGGCAGGTGTAGCCGCGACCGCCGTAGTCTTCATCCTTAGGCGGAAAGATGACGTCGGCCCCGGCGGCGGCGGCGTGGGCATGGTGAGCGTCCACGTCGCCGACGACGATGTAATTGGCCTGCGTGCAACGGCCGCCCGCAGCTTTCGGCAGCATCATCAAACGCCCGAACTCCGAATCGACGTCCGGGCCGAGCATGATCATGCCGTTGCCGAACCGGAGCTCGGCATGCACCACCTTGCCGTGATCGTTACGGTAGACCGCATGCTCCTGAAAGCCGAAGGCTCGGCAGAGCCATTCGACGGCGGCATCAGCATCCGCGTAACGCAATGCCGGGATGACGGTTACTGGTGCTGCACTTGCCTCCATGTCCACCTCCCATGCCGCCGTCGATGTTCGTTCAGTGGTTGTCGCGCGGAATACCCATCGTCTCGGAGATGCGCTGGTACTTCACGGCGTTCTTGAGCACGGCGCCATCGCTCATCTGGGTGACGAGACCGCGCTGGATCTCCTGCCACGGCGTCTGGCTGGCGGGGTACTTGTAGCCACCGGCCGCCATCAGATCCTTGCGTCGCTGCTCGAGCTCCTCGTCGGAAACCAGCATGTTGATCGTGCGCTTCTTGAGATCGACGCGCACCCGGTCACCCGTCTTCAGCAGCGCCAGGCCACTGTTGGCGGCTGCCTCGGGCGAGGCGTTGAGGATCGACGGGCTACCGGAGGTGCCCGACTGGCGGCCATCGCCGATGCAGGGCAGCGCCCGCACGCCCTTCTTAAGCAGATAGGCGGGCGTGCGCATGTTCACGACCTCGGCAGCGCCCGGATAGCCGATCGGACCCGCGCCGCGCATGAACAGCAGCGTGTGCTCGTCGATCTCGAGAGCCGGATCGTCGATCCGGGCGTGGTAGTCCTCCGGACCGTCGAACACGACGGCCTTGCCCTCGAAGGCATCCGGGTCGTCCGGGTTCGAGAGGTAGCGGCTGCGGAATTCCTCGTCGATGACAGAGGTCTTCATGATCGCGCTGTCGAACAGGTTGCCCTTCAGGTTGAGGAAGCCGGCATGGGCCTTGAGCGGCTCGTCGTAGGACTTGATCACGCGACGGTCGCTCGAGAAGCGTCCCCCGCAGTTCGCGACCAAGGTCTTGCCGTTCACGGTGAGGGCATCCGGATGGATCTTGCCCTTCGCGATCAGCTCGGCGACCACGGCCGGCACGCCGCCGGCGCGGTAGTATTCCTCGCCCAGGTACTCGCCCGCTGGCTGCAGGTTGACCAGCAGCGGGATGTCGTAGCCGAGGCGCTCCCAGTCGTCGTTATTGAGTTCGACGCCGATATGGCGCGCGATGGCGTTGAGGTGGATCGGCGCGTTCGTCGAGCCGCCGATCGCCGAGTTGACGACGATGGCATTCTCGAACGCGGCCCGCGTCAGGATCCGCGAGGGGCGCAGATCCTCGAGCACGATCTCGACGGCGCGCTTGCCGGTCAGGTAGGCGATCTGCCCGCGATCACGGTGCGGTGCGGGAATTGCCGCGCAGCCCGGCAGGCTCATGCCGAGCGCCTCGGCGAGCGAGTTCATGGTCGTGGCCGTGCCCATGGTGTTGCAATGGCCGACCGAGGGGGCGGAGGAGGCGACCAGCTCGATGAACTTCTTGTGGTCGATCTCGCCCCTGGCGAGCATCTCGCGGGCGCGCCAGACGATGGTGCCGGAGCCGGTCCGCTCGCCGTTGTACCAGCCGTTGAGCATCGGTCCGCCGGACAGCACGATGGCGGGGATGTCGACCGTTGCCGCCGCCATGATCTGCGCCGGGGTCGTCTTGTCACAGCCGGTGGTCAGCACGACGCCGTCGATGGGGTAGCCGTACAGCACCTCCACGAGGCCGAGATACTGGAGGTTGCGGTCGAGAGCAGCCGTCGGGCGCTTCAGGGTCTCCTGGATCGGATGCACCGGAAACTCGAAGGCGATGCCGCCTGCCTCACGGATGCCCTCGCGCACGCGATGCGCCAGCTCCAGGTGGTGGCGGTTGCAGGGCGTGATGTCCGAGCCGCTCTGAGCGATGCCGATGATCGGCTTGCCGGACTGCAGCTCCTCGATGGTGAGGCCGTAGTTCGTCATGCGCTCCAGATAGAGCGCCGTCATGTCGATGTTGTCGGGATTGTCGAACCAGGCCTGGGAGCGTAGCTTCCTGGACTTTGCTTCTGTCGTGTTGGCCATTTTTCCGTCCCTGCGAGTTTTGGGCCTGAAGCTCAACCACCGGCACATTGGGCCGGTCTCATCGCACCGATATCATGCAGCTGACGGCGCCGGTCAACCGGTCCCGGCATGCTTGCCATGCCTGTACCCGAAAGAAAAGACGGAGCCACTTGCCACGGGGGAAGCGTGGCAGCCAAGACCGCGCCTGCGGGCCAGCTGGTCACGTGAGCGCTCGGACGCGTGCCGGCCTTCGACAGACCATCTCGACACTGGCGCCCGCGTCGGGCAAGAACGGGCGCGTGAGCTTGCTCACGATCTTCGGGGGGAATGGACGGCGGACCGCTTCACATGCACATCGTCATCATCGGAGCGGGCATCATCGGGCTGACCACGGCGCACCGGCTGCTCGACCAGGGCCATCAGGTGACGCTCGTCGATCGCGGCGAACTGACGGCCGCATCGCGCGGCAACGCCGGGATCATCGCCCACGCCGACATTCTGCCGCTCGCCTCGCCGCGCATGATCCTGCAGGCCCTGCGGTGGTTCATAGATCCCGTCGGGCCGCTGTCCGTCAGGCCATCGTGCATTCCGCGCCTGGCACCCTGGCTCGCGCGCTTCCTGCTGGCGAGCCTGCCCTCCCGCGTCGAGCGTTCGATGCGCGGCATCGTTCCATTGCAGCTGATGGCGTTGCCGGCATGGGAGCGGCGGCTGAGCCAGTTGCGCCTGACGAGCGAGCTCAACCGCAATGGCATGCTTTGCGTCTTCGAGAAGACTGACGCGTTCGAGGCGATGAAGCAGTCCTACCACGATCAGCTTCAGCTCGGCATTCCGCTTGAGCTGGTCGACGGCTCCGTGCTGCGCTCGCTCGAGCCGGCGCTGTCCGAACGCTTCCAGCGCGCCGCCTTCTTCCCGAGCGTCGCCCACGTCAACGATCCGCTCAAGCTTGCCATGAAGCTGGCGTCGGCAGCCGCCAGTCGGGGTGCCGAGCTGGTGGAGGACTCGGTCAGCGGCATTGCCGTCACCAGCGGCGAGGAGCCGATCGTGGTGTTCGAGGGCGGGCGGACTCAGCCGGCGGATCGTGTCATCGTCTCGGCCGGGGCGTGGTCCAAGAAGCTCGCGGCCTGCCTCGGCGACTCCGTTCCGCTGGATACGGAGCGCGGCTACAATGCCACCATCGCCGAGCCTGGGATCAAGCTCGGCCGGCCGGTGATGTTCGACGAGCACGCCTTCGTGCTGACGCCTCTCAAAACGGGCCTGCGGGTCGGCGGCGCCGTCGAGCTCGCCAGCACGTCGGCACAGCCCAACTGGCAACGGGTCGAAGCGATTCTGGCGAAGGCGCACGCGTTCGTGCCCGGGCTGCAGGAGGAGGGCCGCGTCGACTACATGGGCTGCCGCCCGTCGCTGCCGGATTCGCTGCCCGTGATTTCGACCTCGCGCTGGAGCAGAAAGGTGGTCTATGCCTTCGGTCATGCTCATCATGGCCTGACCCAGGCCGCCGCAACGGCCGAGCTCGTCGGAGCGCTCATCTCGGGCGAGCAGCCCGCCATCGATCTTGCCCCTTACAGCGCTCAGCGCTTCTGAATTCAAGGATCCGTAGACCATGGCCAACCACACGTTCTTCTGCATCGACGGGCACACCTGCGGTAACCCGGTGCGCGTGATCGCCGGCGGCGCACCGGCGCTCAGCGGTAAGACCATGATCGAGCGGCGCGCCCACTTCCTCGCCGAGTTCGACTGGATCCGCACGGCGCTGATGTACGAGCCGCGCGGCCACGACATGATGTCCGGCTCGATCCTGATGCCGCCGACGCGGGACGACTGCGACGTCGCCATCCTGTTCGTCGAGACCTCGGGCTGCCTGCCGATGTGCGGGCACGGCACAATCGGCACGGTGACGATTGCGATCGAGCGCGGGCTCGTCCAGCCGCGGACACCGGGGCAGCTTCGCCTCGACACGCCGGCGGGGGGCGTCGTTGCCGAGTACGGCCAGCGGGGCCCTTACGTCGAGTGGGTGCGGATCACCAACGTGCCGTCGTATCTCCATGCGACGGGCCTCGAGACGGAGGTGAAGGGGATCGGGCGGCTCAAGGTCGATGTGGCCTACGGCGGCAATTTCTATGCGATCATCGAGCCGCAGGAGAATTTCCGCGGACTGGAGCATCTGCAACCGACGCAGGTGGTGGGCCTCAGCCCCATCGTGCGCCGTGCGTTCGGCGAGGCGTTCTCGTTCGTCCACCCCGAGAAGCCGGAAATCAATGGCTTGAGCCACGTGATGTGGACCGGCACGCCGACGAAGCCCAACAGCAGCGCGCGCAACGCCGTTTTCTACGGCGAGAAGGCTATCGACCGCTCACCTTGCGGAACCGGCACCTCCGCCCGCATGGCGCAGTGGGCGGCACAGGGCCGGCTCGAGGAGGGCCAGGAGTTCGT
>JAEZHL010000417.1 GCA_023416575.1 Pseudomonadota bacterium | reverse complement strand
AGGCCTCGCTGCTGCTCGCGCGCGAGGCATCCGATGACGACGGCGTCCTCGCGGCGCGGGTGGCGGAAGACATCGTCGCATATCTTCAGACCGTTTCGGTTTCGGATATCGAAGGCGCCAGTGGATTCCCGCATGTACGTGACGACTTGAAAGACCGGTCTCGTATACGCAGCGAAGGCCGCGCCCGCGATCTCGTCATCCACACGTTCATCATCGAATGATCAGATTTCCGTTTCTCGCGGCGCTGCTGCTTCTGTTCGGAACGGCAGAGGCAACAGCGCAGGTGCCGGGGCTCGAGGCGTTGGTGCCGCCCGGCGAGGGCACCGCCACCGGGCGCATGATCCAGCTCATTGCGATCATCACGGTGCTGTCGGTTGCGCCCGGCCTGCTGGTGATGGTGACGTGCTTCACGCGCTTTGTGATTGCGCTGTCGTTTCTGCGGACGGGATTAGGCCTCCAGACGACGCCGGCAAATCTCATCCTCATCAGCCTGGCGTTGTTCATGACCTTCTATGTCATGGCGCCGACGTTCGATCAGGCCTGGAACAACGGCTTGAAGCCGCTGGTCGAGAACCGGATCGGCGAGGAGGAGGCTTATCGTCGAATCACCGCGCCGTTTCGCACGTTCATGCGTAGCAACGTGCGAGAGAAGGACTTGAGCCTGTTCGAGGAGCTGTCCGGCGCGCAGCGGGCGGCCGCCGACGGGGAGGAGATCGAGCTGCGCGTGCTCATCCCGGCGTTCATGATCTCGGAGCTGAGGCGCGCATTCGAGATCGGCTTCCTCATCGTGCTGCCTTTCCTCGTCATCGACATGATCGTCGCGACGCTCACCATGTCCATGGGCATGATGATGCTGCCACCGACTGTCATTTCACTGCCGTTCAAAGTCCTGTTCTTCATTCTGATCGACGGCTGGAACCTGCTGATCGGCGGGCTCATTCGATCATTTCATTGATCTCCGTCATTTTCTGAATTGCGTTAAGCTAGAAGCAAGATCTCTGAGCCATTCTTCTTTCCGATGGCAGATTGAGTGACGCCCAAAGCGGCGAACTCAACGGCATGAAGCCGCGCTGCCATACCGGCCGATCCGGTATGTCCCCACAAAAATCCGAGCTAATCGAGAGGGACATTCCCAGATGAGCAGTCTTTTGACGAACACCGCGGCAATGACCGCGTTGCAGACGCTGGCGCAGACGAACAAGAGCATGGCGGTGACGCAAAACCGCATTTCGACGGGTCTTCGCGTCGCGACGGCGTCCGATAACGCTGCCTATTGGTCGATCGCGACCGGCATGCGCTCTGACAACAAGGCGTTGTCGACGGTGCAGGATGCGCTGGGACTGGGCGCTGCTCAGGTCGATTTGGCCTATACGGCCATGGAGAACGCCAAGGATCTCATCGACGAGATCAAGAACAAGGTGATCGCTGCAAAAACGCCGGGTCTCGACAAAGCCAAGATCCAGAATGAGATCTCCCAGCTCCAGCAGCAGCTCAAGGGCGTGGCATCCGCAGCCACCGGCACCAGCTGGATGAGCGTGGACTCCTCTTCCAGCAGCTGGACCGGCACGCAGAAAATCGTCTCGACGTTCTCGCGGATGGACAATGGCTCGATTTCCATCGGCACGATCGACATCGACCTGACGAAGATCGCTCTTTTCGATTCGAGCGCGACAGATCCTGTCGGACTTCTCGACAAGGGTGTCGCGCTGACAAGCGTCGGCGGCCTGCAGGACGCCACTGAGGCCGCTGGCGATGGCACCGATGCGGCGGAGGTGACGTTGTTCACTGACGTCGACACGGACGGCGTGACGCTCGAAGCTGGCAACGTGATCAAGTTCGATCTCGTCTTCAACGGCGAATCGAAAACAATCGTGATCGACAAGGCGACCGTCGATGCTGCGCTGAGCTCCACTGATGGCGTCATCGCGGACGCAGCGGATATGGTCACCGTGGTGGAACTCGCCCTTCAGAACGCTGGCTTCGACACGACGGCCGATCTGACGGTGGCGGATGACGGCTCCGGCGGCGTTACCCTCACGCACGCCGACGTCGAGAGCACGTCCACGCTGGCCATCGAGAATTCCGACTCGAGCAGCAACGGCAACTTCTTCGGTGCCACTGACGTCGACATTACCAACGCCACCGAAGCTGAGCTCGACAGTTTCATTGCCGGGCTCGAGGCGATGGGTAAGCGGGTCACGACTGCCGCATCTGATCTCGGCGCAGTGAAGAGCCGCGTCGACTTGCAGAAGGACTTCGTGAAGTCGATGATGGACTCGATCACGCGCGGTGTCGGGCAGCTCGTCGATGCGGACATGAATGCCGAATCGACGCGCCTGCAGGCGCTGCAGGTCCAGCAGCAGCTCGGCATCCAGGCTCTCAGCATCGCCAATGCCAACAGCCAGAACATCCTGGCGCTGTTCCGCTAACGGCGGATGCCGCCCTGGGTTACCGGGGCGGCATCTCTGAAGAGGCTCAGCATTTCCAAATGTCTCGATCTCTGGTCCCGTCCCCAGCGGGGTTGGAGACGAGCCAGGGCCGCGCTCAGAGCTGGGCGCGGCCCCCCCCTCATCACCCTGACGCAAGGTTTCGTTCCGAGGATCGCGCCGCGCGAGTCAACTGAAGATGGATGATTCGAATGATCGGGCGAGAACAGATCGAACGGCTGCGCGACAGCCTCCTCGCGTTGGGCAAGAAGCGCCTCGCGGTGCTGGCAATCATCGGCCTGACCGTGTTCGGTGGCGTTGGGCTGATCGGGTTCTACATGAGCCGGCCGGAGCTCGAGACGCTGTATGGCGGGCTCAGCACACAGGATGTGAGCCGCATTGGCGCTGCGCTCGGCGAGGCTGGGATTTACTTCGACGTCGATTCGGCAGGTAGCAAGGTCCTCGTGCGCCGGGGCCAGACCGCCGAGGCACGCATGCTGCTGGCGGAGAAGGGTCTGCCGAGCAGCGCCAATGCCGGATACGAGCTCTTCGACAATATGGGCTCCATCGGGCTCACCTCGTTCATGCAGGAGATTACGCGCGTCCGGGCGCTCGAGGGCGAGATCGCGCGCACGATCCAGGCCGTCAAAGGCGTCAAGGCTGCGCGCGTGCACATCGTGCTGCCCGATGCTGGCTCCTTCCGGCGCAATCGGCAGGTGCCCTCGGCGTCGGTTGTGATCCGGACCGAAAACGCTGGCGATTTCAATTCGGCGCCGGCCATCCGCCATCTCGTTGCCGCTGCTGTGCCGGAGTTGACGGTCGATCAGGTCACGGTTCTGAGCACCGACGGCACGATCCTCGCCGCCGCGGGAGAATCGGCTAGCACCATCCCTGCAAAGCTGGTCGAGCTGGAAAAGACCATCAGCAAGGAGCTGCAGGAGCGGGGCCGCAAAACGCTGTCGCCCTATCTCGGGCTCGACAACTTCGAAATCAGTGTCGCCGCGCGTCTTAATACGGATAAGCGGCAGATCAACGAGACGGCATTTGATCCCGAATCGCGGGTCGAGCGCTCCGTGCGGATCGTGCGCGAGGCGGGGAATTCGCAGAACCAGGCCAACCGGACCCCGGTCGGCGTCGAGCAGAACCTCCCCGAGGAGGAGGTCGCCGCGCGAACGGGTGATCTGTCGACGCGCAGCAACGAGCGGCGCGAGGAGCTGACCAACTTCGAGTTGAACACGAAGACGACGTCGACCGTGAGCGAGGGCTACCGGATCGAGGCCATCACTGTCGCCGTTGTGATCAATCGCAAGCGGTTGCTTTCGGTTCTCGGCGACGGTGCCGATGCCGCGGCGCTCGAGGCGCATCTCAAGGATGTCGAGCGTCTCGTCGGCTCGGCGGTGGGGTTGGTGGCCGATCGCGGCGATCAGATCACCGTGGCCGCCGTCGACTTCTTCAAGGATGGCCAGCCGCTCGAGCCCATGGGCCTGAGCTTCGGCGAGCTGCTGCTCAGCCAATCGGGCAGTATCATCGATGCGCTAGCCGCGCTCGCCGCGACGATGCTGCTGATCTGGTTCGGCTTGCGCCCGGCGTTGCGAGCGGTTTCCGACCCCGCTGGCGCGCAACGGCAAACCGCCGCTGGTGGCGCGCTCAAAGCGGACCCGGACAACAGGTTTCCGGCTGGAGAGCCGACGCTCCCCGGGCCGGAACTCAATCTCATCGCCGACCTGAAGGGCAAGCTCGGACGCACACCGCAGAAGCGGCTCGAGCAGATGGTCGACTTCGATGAGGAACAGGCTGCGGCAATTCTCAAACAGTGGATGCGTGAGGCCAGGCGAGCATGAGTGCAGAGTTTGTACCGCGTAACTTGAATGATCAGCCATCAGAGATCGTCATCATTCGCCGCCGAAGTAGTGCCCTGTCCGATGGGGAAGGGCATGGGGGCATCTGGAAGATCGCCTACGCCGACTTCATGACGGCATTGATGGCGTTCTTTCTGGTGATGTGGCTGCTGAACGCGACGGGCGACAAAACGATTTCGGCCGTCGCCAGCTACTTCAACCCGGTGAAGCTGACCGACCGTCAGATCAAGAAGAAGGGCCCGTACGACATGGATGGCGGCGCTCCCGGACAGACGAGCGAGCCGGTGGCGCCGCAGGGCCAGAGCCGCAAGAGTCAGGACGATCTGGTGGCCGCGACTGGAAGCCGGCCCACCCATCCGGAGGATGCGCTGTTCGCAGATCCCTACGGTGCGCTGGAGAAGCTCGCGGCCAAGGGACGGGCCTATACCGAGCCCGATAAGCGAGCCGAGGGAACTGCCGGCGATGCGTTCCGCGATCCGTTCGATCCGGATTTTCGCTCCCTGGTCACACGCGCCTATGACGCGAACTGGTCGCCAGCCGCCACCCAGGGGATCGAGCTGGTCGCCGCGTCCTCGCCGCGCCACAGGGCGGACGAAGCCACTGCGGCGCTTGATGAGTCGGCACATGTAAGGACCGGAGGCACGGCTGGCCCGACCGCTCAACGCGGTGCGCAGGACTTCGCGGAGGAAATTCGCGCGGCGCTGCGTGACGCTGCACCAAGCCGGATTCCGAATGTCGAGGTCACGAGCCTGTCGGACGGCATCCTGATCAGTCTCACCGACGAGTTCGACTTCGGCATGTTCGCAATCGCCTCCGCCGAGCCGCGCCCCGAGATGGTGCTCATCATGGAGCGTCTTGCCGAGGTGCTGAAGGACCATGACGGACCGATCGTCGTCCGTGGACATACGGATGGCCGGCCGTTCCGCACGCCGACTTACGACAACTGGCGCCTGTCGAGCGCCCGCGCCCACATGGCTTATTTCATGCTCGTGCGCGGTGGGGTCGATGAGGAGCGCTTCGAGCGGATCGAAGGGCATGCGGACCGCAGTCTGAAGGTCGTCGGCGATCCGGAGGCAGCACAGAACCGCCGTATCGAAATCTTTTTGCGTAAGGTGCAGGCGTCATGAAAGGGATAAGGGTTGCGAGTTTCGGGCTGATGGCTTTTCTCGCCGGAGGCATGGCGTCTTACGCCGACGGGCGCGCGCGCGAGCCCTTCGAGCTGGTGCGTTCTCTGAACGCGCTGCAGGACGAGATCGCCAGGGGCAGCTCCGCCGCCCACGCGGCGCAGCAAACGCTGATGGCGTCGATTTCGGCTGAGCTCGCGAGGGTTGAGCCGGAACGATGGAAGGATCCGCGCAATCAACGCGCCGCGGTTCTCTATGTGCTGAGCGGCGGCGATCCGCGCATCCTGCGCCAGCTCCTCGGGCTTGGCCATCAGCCGGCGCAAAACGAGGACATGGCGAAAGGCGCACTGGCCTACGCCGAGGGCCGGAACGCAGAGGCCGCGAAACATCTGGCGGCGGTCGACGCCAGGTCCCTGGAGCGTGGGCTCGCCGGAGCGGTCGCACTTGTGCAGGCGACGCTGGTCGCGAAGACGGAGCCGAAAAAGGCGATGCCCCTGCTGGACGCGGCGCGCCTGTTGGCGCCGGGAACGCTGGTCGAAGAGGCGGCGCTCCGCCGTCAGATCCTGCTGCTTCCAACCATGGGCCAGCTCGATCGGCTCGATCCGCTGTTGGCGCGCTATGTGAGGCAATTCGGCAGGTCGTATTATGCGAGGGTCTTCTGGTGGCAGCTCGGCGCGGAAATCGCCGCGCTCGATCGCGCCGAGGATCCGAGTAGGCATGCACAACTCGGTGCGATCCTCGATTTGCTCGATCCAGACGGCAGGCAGCAGGCCTATCTCGCCATCGCGCACGAAGGGATCAAACGCGGCAAAGTCCGGCTGGCGCGTTTCGCGGCGGGTAAGGCGATCGAGGCGGTGCCTGCCGGCAGCCCAGGCGAACAGCGTGCGAAGCTGTATGAGGCGGCAGCCCTCATCGTGACGGATGAGCATCCGCGCGGGCTTTCGGATCTCGCCGGCATCGCGCGCGACAAGCTCCCGGAGCCCGACGCCGTGTTGCTCGATGCGGCGATCGGCGTGGCGCAGCAGATCCGCCG
>JAEZHL010000396.1 GCA_023416575.1 Pseudomonadota bacterium | reverse complement strand
ATTCTGGTGTCCAGGCCTTGTGCGAGTACCCGAGACAGGCGGTCGAATTTTCTCGCGATGCCTTTGCCGCTGATTCGCGGATCGCCGGCCTGAATTGGGATCGCCGGGGCAGATAGGCTGTCCGGTTCAGTCCATTCTGAAGTCCTTGCGAGGAGCGTTCATGGCAAAGCTCGTCTTCGGAATGAACCAGTCATTGGACGGCTATGTCGACCACGAGGCATTTGCGCCGGATCCCGTCCTCTTTCGGCACTGGATAGATCATGTGCGTGGCCTGACGGGCAGTGTGTATGGCCGCCGCATGTACGAGATCATGCGCTATTGGGACGAAGATCATCCTGAGTGGACCCCGGATCTCCGCGAGTTCGCGGCGGCCTGGCGGAGCCTGCCGAAATGGGTTGTGTCGCGTACGTTGCGGTCGGTTGGCCCCAATGCGACGCTCGTCGAGGGTGAACTCGAAACGGTGATCCGTGACCTCAAAGCCCGGTTCCCTGGCGAGATCACCGTTGCCGGACCAGATTTGGCTCGAGGCCTGACCGACCTCGGTCTCATCGATGAGTACCGGCTCTACTTGCATCCCATCGTGCTAGGCCACGGCAAGCCATTCTTCACCGGCCCGCGGCCACCGCTCCGCCTCGTGGCCAGTGATGTGATCGGCGAGGATGTGATCAGGCTGACGTACGTACCTGCCTGATTACCCGACAAGGCTCTAGTACCTTGGCAGATGGTGCGCGGTTGACTGGCGGATGAGGCCGAAGAGTGTGCCGGAGGCTGCGCCACCGAAGAAGCCGGCGGCAAGGGCTGCCATGTCGATGTAAGTCGGCTCTGGGTCCGCCCCGACGAGCAGGTAGATACAGGCAGCTCCGGCAACCGCACCGATCAGCGTGAGCCAGATCACCTTTGCCGGAAGGTGATCGCCCATCACCAGCCAGGCAACAGGAAGTACAAACAACGTCACCGGCCAGGCGATTACTGGACCCATCAGCAGACCGTAGAACAGAGCCGGAAATACGATCCCGACATAGTCAGCGCCTTGTGCGTAGATCGTGAACAGCGACAGGACCAGCGCGCCGACCATCGAGGCAAGGAACAGTGCGATTATTCCAAGGAATAGCGCCTTGAGAAGGAGGAAGACGATGGCTCTGCGCGTGGCCGGGAATGTCATCTCGCCGCGCGCTTTTTCAGCATTTCCTCAAGCTCGGCCATGGCCTTGGAACGCAACTGCTGCTCTTCAGTCTTGAGCATCCAGGAGTAAAGGAAATCCGGCACATCTTCTCCTGCTTCGCGGTCATCGATCATCGCCGCCTGGAAGAACCACACACGAGCCTGCTGAATGACCGGATCTCGAGACGGCAAAAGAAGGTCGCCAAATTTCGAGACGAGTTCACGATAGTAGCCCCATTTGCCGTTCGCATGTTGCGGCCGCTTCGTACGCGCGGCCTTCAACGTGTTCACCATATAGTCGGTCGCGGCCGCTCGCTGGGACGGCGACGAGTCCATGAAACTTACCAACCGTCTCATGCTTTTGAGATCAGGGTTGTCGATGACGGCACGATAGTCGAGCGGCCCCGTTTCCTTCAGCGCATCCCGCGCGCCGCCAGAAAGCTGGCCTGAAAATCGCAATTCGGATGGTCGGGAGGTGATGCCAGGTGCCGGAACGACAACGACGTCGAAGTGATCTTGCGAAAACGCATCGATAAGCCGCTGCTCATCCGGATCAATCTTGCCGTCAGCGGTCACCAGGTTCACGAGCTTCCGAACAGTGGCCTCGTCGCGTGCGTTTAGCGCATTCATCACTCGAAGTAGCTGATAGACGCGCAATTCGCGTATTATGATCGGTGCATCGCTCGCCTGCGCAGCACCCGATATGATCAGCAAATTGATTGCCCCGAGTATGGCCAGCAATCCCGTCTTCATCTTCAGATCTCCCCCAAGCCTGACCGCCTGGCATCAACTTCGATCCCTCGCCTTTGTCAACATTTCGCGACCGCAGCGGTGGGAGTTGCACACCAGAGTTTGCCGATGAGCTTTTGCTGATGCGAGCGATTGTCGCACGGATGAGCTCCCGATCCCGCAGTCACGCGGCCGCGACGTCGAGGAGGGTGATTTCATGCATTGTCCATGGTGCGAGGTCCCAACCGCATCGAAGAACGTCCCACAACGAAAGCAGCGGGTCGTCGCGGACAACACCCCCTAAACAGGGGGGAAGAGCTGCGATCCCGATTGTCTAGGAGAGATCCTCAACGCAGCGTGCCTTTAAAGAACAAGTTACGACTGCGCTTGATAAGGCAGCTACAGAGTTCTCTGGGGAGATTTTATGATCGATCGACTGGTTGCCACCGCACTCGCACTTGTCCTGCTGGCGGGGCCGGTCCACGACGACCTCAGGATTCACGTCCTAAGCAGCCCGAACGTCAACAATCTCGAGCGGAACGTTGATGGCGAGTATCTGAAGCCGTCTCCGATCCATACGTTCCTGGAAAGGCAGTGAGCGCCTTGCCTCGATTCCCGCTGGAACCGATCCCGACGATCCTGAGGAAAATCGCGTTGACCATGGCGCTTGTCGCGATTCTGTCGACCGGCCTCTATTTCGGGATCATGGCCATAGCTGATCGGGGGGCAGACGCCGGCGCACCATATTGGCTGACGCTGGTGCTGCTGTTCCCCGCCCAGATCCTCATTGGAAGGTACATCTATGATGCCCTGAAGGAGGGAGAGGTTCCCGTACGGTTCGAGGCCTTCGCACGCGAGGAAAAACCCGTCAGCTATTGGTTTACGGTCGGCTGGTCCGCTGTGATGCTGCTGCTGATGCTCGCTCTCAGCCTCTACGCAATCTGGCATCTGACATGAGTGCGCGCGCAGGTATAGGAATTCTGATTCTGGGGCTGATTTTCTGCCTCGCAGCCTTTGCGGCATGGACCTCGGGCGAGCCGTCGCCCTCAAGTCTCTTTGCACAGCGGCAAGAAGTTTTGGTGCTCGAATCGTCTGTCATCAAGGGACGGCAGAACGGCAGCTTGCGACACCTGCCACTGGTCACAGTGGAATGGGCGGGACGGCCGCATGAGCTTCAAGGCCTGCGGGAGAGCTTCTACAGCTATGGGGAAGATGCTGCACAGAAGGCGATCCGCGGCTATCGCGCAGGTAAGACGGCGACAGTGCGGGTGGCCAACGACCGCCCCATCGCTGACCGGAATGACTGGTTCCAGATCGCGGTCGCCACGTGGCTGAGCATCTTCGCGCTCATCCTCGTCGCAGTCGGTATCGCCTTGATCGCGCCCGCGGCGCGGTCGCCTGACCACACGAAAGCCTAGGTCAGCGCGGCCTCGCGAGAAAAATGCCTGGCCTTCGGCGTCAAGTGAACGCCGCGTTTCTCCAATTCCCGAAGCAGGGCCTTGGGCGAATTCTGTTCAAAGTAATTGAACGAGAACGTCCACGGTCCTTTCCGAGGGACGATCGTTACCTGATGCGCAAAGCGCCAGGCGATATCAACCGTGTCGATATCCGCGAACGGCAGAAAATGGCGGCGGATGATCCGGAATGCGACACCCTCTTCCGAAAGCGTGAGTTCGGGGAAGATAGAGTTGAACGACAACGCCACCAGCGGGACTTTGCGCAGGCCGCGAAAGCTCGAGACGGGGCGGAAGTTCAAGTTATTTACCATGATTGGCAGCACCTTTGGCGCAGGAATGTCGAGGCAACCGGCCCGTTTGAACATGCCGCGTGTCAAGGGAAGGTGAAAATGCATGGGACTGTGTTCCCCCTTCTGTCGCGGCATTGCGGAGGCGCGATGACGCTGCGTACCAGCAAGCGGCGCTTCGGGATCAGGGGCGGGCCGATGCCACGCGGATCGAAGCTGTGCTCGCAAGCTCCACCCACCAGCACCTAACGGGGGCAGCCGTACGAAAACTGGCGAGCGAATCACGCACCCGACTCCGGCTCGCAGAGGGCGGCTATCGGCGGGAACACGTCCGGGCCTTCGCCCAGCATATCGAGGTGGCGGCGGACGACGCGCTCTACATGAAGGGCACAAAACTCCCTGTTAGAACGCCGATAGACAATAAGGGAATGAAATCGCGGGAATCGGCGTTCCCGGCTTTATACCGAAATGGCGGATGGGGAGGGATTCGAACCCCCGGTACCCTTGCGGGCACGCCGGTTTTCAAGACCGGTGCCTTAAACCACTCGGCCACCCATCCGTCTTGCGGGGTCAGGGCATTAGCACACTCGCTCGCGTCTGATAACCCGCAATCCGTGCCGCCCCGTCTACCGGTCGCCGAACCCGACCGTTCCTGCCAGGGTCGCCGCGCGCGGGAGCTTCCGCAGCCCGGCAGGGACCACACGTTGCGCGCGAGCAACTCCAGGCGGTGAAACCAACCAGCAGAAATGCCGGTGGCTCGCGTCGGGCCGATTCGCGATGGGAACGCGTCGGCGCAAACCCTTGAATCACGAACTCGCGCTAAGGTTGTGGCGAGATTGCGACGGTGCAAGTCACTGTCCACAAACAGGAAAGTGATGAAACCAGCCGTGCGCGCCGGCGTTGGGCCGTAGCAAGCGCCTGCTCCTCCGGGACGTCGACCGGCCTCAGGAGGCCAGGTGCTTTGTCGGGTTTGCTTCAGCGAGCACGGGGGACTCCATTGGATGAGCACGCTGTATCAGATTCTCGGGCTCCCGCCGACTGCGGATAGAGAACAGGTCAAAGCGGCGTTCCGCCTGCTGGCGCGGCAGTTTCATCCGGATCTCAACGGCCACAATCCCCACACCGCCCAGCGCTTCACGGAAGTGCGCCGCGCCTACGAGATCCTGACGGATCCGCACGCGCGGGCGGCCTACGACGGCGCGCTGTCTTGCGAGCGCGAAGCGCTGCGCAAGCGGTTCTGGTCGTTGGCCGTGACTGCAACCTCGACGGGCGCGCTGACGGCTGCTGCCGTCGTCATCGCCGTCCTGTGGAGCCAGTCGGCAGGCATGCCGCAGTCGCCCTCGCCGCACGCGGCAGGTGCGGGTGGCACAGCGCAGGTCCAAGGCGGGCAAGGGATGCAGCCGACCTCCCAAGTAAGCACGCCATCAGCAGGAAGCACGGCACCAGCGACGCACAGAGGCGCCACCTGGGCGACCTATCGCAACAGGCGGTTTCGTTTCGCGCTGAAGTACCCGGCCGACGTGTTCGCGTTCGATGCGCAGCCGGCCAGTGATCATGGGGTCACCCTCACGTCGGCCAATGGCGGCGCAACACTGCGCATCTTCGCGGCCAGGAACGTCACCGGCACCAGCGTCGCCCGGTACCGGCGCCAGCTCATCCGCAGCCGCTATGCCGGCGTCGACATCGACTACATGCGGCAGAGCAAGTTCGGCTTCGTCCTGTCCGGCTTGCAGGGCCAAAACGTGCTCTACGAGCACGTCTCGTTCTCATGCGACGGCAAGTCGATCTACGGCTGGCAACTGAGCTATCCGTCAGGCGAACGCACGCTCTACGACCTCGTCGCGGACGAGATGTATCGCAACGCGAGTGCGGGCATGCGCTGCGGCGCGGCGGACGAGAAACCGCGCAGCCGAGCGCGCCTCTGACGATCGACGCACGACTCTGCCGCCCTCCTCCGGAATCGTTCCTCCGCACGCTATCTACGCGCGCATTCGACAGGATAGCTCGCATTATGCCATTGCCGGGCATACTCGATCAGCGCACGCAACTTGCGCCCCATGTTGCGGCGCGCCCCTCTTGCGGAGTTGATGCGGCCCCCTGTTCCAAAACACTGATGGTATCGCATTCCGATCAAATTAGAATGCGCTGCTCATGATGTGCTTTCGCACTTAATTGCCGCCGGCTTTCGACCCGCTGTTTTGCGTGGTCAATCGCTCGATATATTCAAATGCCTGCTGCGACTCGAGCATTTTGAGCTTGTGCGGCCAATCCTTCTCTATGTAAGAGAGCTCTTCTCTAAACTCGTCAACTATTCTATTGTAAAGCGTCTCTCTATTTTTCTTGTCTATGTCCGGGGGCACTCCCTGCCTTTTGCCAAGATTTGTAGCAATGATCACATCTACTGACCTGAGCGTTCTCACAATATCCATATAGCTCAGAAGATTATCGTGAAAATCATAGATTGCAGTGACGGTCCTACCTGAGATCAGATCATCCTGCAGTCTCAGATTCAGATTTTCGAGACGGCTCTTGAAGGCGGCCTCGAAATTCGCGCTTGGATCTAGAATGCTAACCGGCGGCAGTATTGCCAGAAGGGGCGGTGAGTTCGCCGGCATATTGATCAGGACATGAGAAAGGAAATTCGCGCGGTATCCCTGGGCGATTGCGCTCGTATAGTAAGATCTGTTTCTTTCGAGCTCTCTTGCTTTCTTGTAATAATGAAGCGTAAGCCATGCAAGGATTGAATAGATTGCACCGCTAACGATATCGTGGATATGATTTCTGAGTATCGCTGGTATATCTTCGTGGAGCAACCCGCCAATTTCATCTGGGAACGCTTTGGATAGCATGAATAGGCAAAGGGCGAACCCAAATAGCGCGCTGAGTATAATGTGCAAAATACGAGTGTCCGGGCTTAACTTGAGCATTGCGGCTCCCCCAAGACTCCGATTGCACGGTCCTATGGTCTGGTTGCTGAGCAGTGTGGCCTATCACGCAAGGCGACGCAACTTCCAACGGGGCATCGGCTTCAGCGCTCTTCTGGTTTGACAGCGAGCTTCCGCTGTCGCGGTGCGTAATGGGCCGCGATATACGCGCGCGATCGCTCCGGATGTCGGCCCAGCGCCTTGGCTTCTCGTGGGTCTCAGTCAGCTGCCGCGCGCGTGGGCGCAGAAGTACGCCAGGAGAGCGGAGGACTCGCGCATCCGCACGCCACCTGCGCGTGCAATCGCACTGGCATTTCCCGGCAACGTGTCAGCTCCTGGCACAACATCGGGGCGGCGTTCCGGATTAGTCCGACCGTCGGGCTTGCATCGCGGCTCCTGCGATGGTCTCTAGGGGAAAACCGACCGCGGGCTGATCTTCAGATGCAAGCGCCGCAGGCACCGCTGAGAACTGCAGCAATGGAGGGTCCCCTGTATGCGCATCATTCGTAAGTTGCTGATGGCCGCCGGATTGGCTGCGGCCCTGGCGCCGGGAGCGGCGTTCGCTCAAGAGCTGAAGATCGGCCTCGCCGCCGAGCCATCGGCGATGGATCCGCACTACCACAACCTGACCCCGAACAACGGATTGCTCACCCACGTCTTCCAGCGGCTGGTCGAGAACGATCCGGACAACAAGTTCATTCCTGGCCTTGCCGAGAGCTGGAAGACCGTCAGCGACACGGTGTGGGAGTTCAAGCTGCGCCAGGGTGTGAAGTGGCACGATGGCTCGCCGTTCACGGCAGACGATGTCATTTTCACTTTCGAGCGCGCGCCCAACGTCCCGAACAGCCCGGCCAGCTTCGCCTCCGTCGTGAAAGG
>JAEZHL010000381.1 GCA_023416575.1 Pseudomonadota bacterium | reverse complement strand
CGAGCAACAGCCCGCCGCCGAGCTCGAAATCCTGCTCGGCTAGGATGACGCGGGCGCCGGTCGATCCAGCCGCGCGGGCCGCCGCCAACCCGGCCGCGCCGGAGCCGACGACGAGCACGTCGCAATGCGCGTGACACTGCTCGTAGCTGTCGGGATCGGGCAGGCGCGAGGCACGCCCCAGCCCGGCGGCGCGACGGATGGTCGGCTCGTAGACCTTCTCCCAGAAGGCCGAGGGCCACATGAATGTCTTGTAGTAGAAGCCGGCAGGCAGAAAACGGGAAAGCCGTGAGTTGATCGAGCCGATGTCCCAGGCCAGCGACGGCCAGCGGTTCTGGCTCGAGGCCTCGAGGCCGTCGAACAGCTCTGCCGTGGTGGCGAGGATGTTGGGCTCGCGGCGCGCCTTCGATCTCAGCTCGACGAGCGCGCTGGGCTCCTCCGGCCCGGCCGTGAAGATGCCGCGCGGACGGTGGTACTTGAAGCTGCGGCCGACGAGACGGATGCCGTTCGCCAGGAGGGCTGACGCCAGCGTGTCGCCAGGATGCCCCTGCAAGTCTTGGCCATCGAAGCGGAACAACAGCGTCCGGTTGCGGTCGATGCGGCCACCGGTGGTCAGGCGTTGCGGCTGGCTCATGTCTGCGGAGTCTCGGGAGAAGGCGCGGCGAGGGGCTCGGTGGCCTTCGCCGTCTGCCGGATCTCGTGGGTCAGCGTGTTGCGCAGAACCTTGACGAACTGCCGGCATCCGGCTGCGTGGTGCCACCATTCCACGTGCCAGCCTTTCGGATTGGCGCGGGTGTAGACGAAATCAAAGAAGGCGTCGGCGCCGGCCGTCGGCTCGGGCCGCTTGACGGTGGCATCGCCGCGGTAGCTGAACTCCGCCTCGTCGCGCACGCCACACCAAGGACAGTCGATCTGGTGCATCAGCCGCTCTCCTTATTGCGCCCACCAAGCCGGCCCGACGCCCTTTTCGTCGAGCATGCGGCCGTTGCGGAAGCGGTCGAGTGTGAAGGCGGCGTTCAGCTCGTGCGGCTCGCCGGTCGCCAGCGTATGCGCGAAACACCATCCGGAGCCGGGGGTCGCCTTGAAGCCGCCGTAGCACCAGCCGCCGTTGAGGTAGAGGCCCTCGATGGGCGTCTTGCAGATGAAGGGCGAGCCATCCGGGGTCATGTCCATAACGCCACCCCACTGCCTCAGCACACGCAGCCGCGAGATGGCAGGGACCATCGCCAGCCCCTCGGTCATGACGTTCTCGACAAGGGCCAGATTGCCCCGCTGTGCGTAGGAGTTGTAGCCGTCGAGGTCCCCGCCGAAGACGAGACCGCCCTTGTCCGACTGGCTGATGTAGAAGTGGCCGGCGCCAAAGGTCACGACGCAGTCGATCAGCGGCTTCACCGCCTCGCTGACGAAGGCCTGGAGGACGTGGGTCTCGACGGGCAGCGTCAGGCCGGCCATGGCCCCGACGTGAGAGGTGTGGCCCGCGACGGCGATGCCGATTTTTCGTGCACCAATGAATCCGCGGGTGGTCTCGACGCCCGTGACCCGGCCGCCTTCGCGCCGGATGCCCGTCACCTCGCAATGCTGGATGATGTCGACGCCCCGCTCAGAGGCGGAACGCGCGAAACCCCAGGCGACGGCGTCGTGCCGCGCAGTGCCGCCGCGCCGTTGCAAGAGACCGCCGTGGATCGGGAAGCGGGCGTTGTCGAAATCGAGGATGGGCACCATGGCCCGCACCTGCTCGCGGTCGAGAAGCTCCGCGTCGATGCCGTTGAGGCGCATGGAGTTGCCACGGCGGGCAAACGCATCGCGCTGACTGTCCGAGTGGAACAGGTTGAGCACGCCGCGCTGGCTCATCATCACGTTGTAGTTGAGGTCCTGCTCGAGCCCTTCCCAGAGCTTGAGCGACTTCTCGTAAAAACGGTTGTTCTCGGGATAGAGGTAATTCGAGCGCACGATCGTCGTGTTGCGGCCGACGTTGCCGAGCCCGATAGGACCTTTCTCGAGCACCGCGACATTGGTCAGCCCGTGCACCTTGGCAAGGTAGTGGGCTGTCGCCAAGCCGTGGCCACCGCCACCGATGATGATGATGTCATAGGCCGGCTTGGGCGCCGGATTACGCCAGGCACGTGGCCAGTCCTGATGGCCGGTCATGCCCTGTTTGAGCAGCTGCCAGACGGAATATGCTTTCATGTCCCGGCGCAAGAATTTGGTGGAGCGCGGTCGCGCAAGTGCAGTGGCCGGAGGCTAAAGCAGAGCTGCCGGTGACGGCAAGGGCTACTCGCGGGGGGAGTGCGGATATGTCCTCCGGACACATGACGATCTGTTGGCGGTGGCTTCGGAGGGCGGAGCCCGGACCTGTCGGCAAGGAGGACTCAAACTCCCGCAAATGTAGTGCGCAGCGTCGGAGCGCAACGATAGATTGGGCGTCAATGTTTTTGCATTTTCCAGCAAAAAATCCATAAGTTGACAACTCAGCCCTAAATATCGCCAATGGCGGCGGAACCGCTCAACACTCAACGGGGAGGGCCTGAGTGGACGCTTCTGGTGCCCTCGATCTCATCCTGGCAGGCGATGCGAACCTGTTCGCCATCGTGCGCCTGTCGCTGGCCGTCAGCATGTCGGCAACGCTCCTCGCCGCGGCCATCGGCATGCCGCTCGGCGCGCTCGTGGGCCTGACGTCGTTTCCCGGCCGCCATGCGGTGATCGTGCTCTTCAACGGCATGATGGGCCTGCCGCCGGTGGTGGTGGGGCTGCTGGTGTTTCTGCTGCTGTCCCGGTCGGGTCCGCTCGGCGATCTCGGCCTGCTCTTCACCCCGGCTGCGATGGTCGTTGCGCAGACCGTGCTGATCACCCCGATCATCGCCGCACTCAGCCGTCAGCTCATCGAGGATCTGTGGGGTGAGTATCGCGACGAGCTCACCGCCATGGGCGTCGGACCTCTGGCGCGGGTGAAGACCCTGCTGTGGGACGCCCGCTTCTCGCTCGTCACGATCCTGCTTGCGGGCTTCGGCCGCGCGGCCGCTGAGGTCGGCGCGGTGATGATCGTCGGCGGCAATATCGACGGCTTCACGCGGGTCATGACGACGACGATTGCGCTCGAGACGTCGAAGGGCAATCTGCCGCTCGCCATCGGGCTCGGCATCGTTCTCATTACGCTCATCATGGTCGTCAACGCGCTCGCCTGGAGCGTTCGCCGGTGGTCGGAATCCCATGCTGGTTAGGGTCGAAGAGTCGAGCGCACCGGACGGGCTTTCGAGCGATCTGCCGATCCGCTTCGCCGGCGTCAGCTATGGTGTCGGCGCCGTCTCGATCCTCCGCGACATCGACCTGGAGTTGACGGCGGGTCCGCCCACGATGCTGCTCGGACCCAATGGGTCCGGCAAGTCGACGCTGCTCAAGCTTGCCATGGGATTGATCGCGCCGACGTCGGGCGCCATCACCTTCGCCGGCCGCCGGATGGGCTCTCCCGGCCGGAGGGCCATCGTGTTCCAGAAGCCGGTCATGCTGCGCAGGACGGCAACGGCCAATGTCGCCTATGCGTTGAAGGTCGCGGGGAAACCGGCCGAGAAGACCGAGATGATCCGGCTGCTCGATGAGGTCGGGCTCGGAGGCCTCGGCGATCGGCCCGCCCGCCGGCTATCCGGCGGCGAGCAACAGCGGCTGGCGCTGGCCCGTGCGCTCGCCCGCGATCCGGAAGTCCTGTTTCTCGACGAGCCGACGGCCAGCCTCGATCCCGCTTCGACCAAGGCGGTCGAGGACATCATCGCCAGGATCGCCGGCTCCGGCGTCAAAGTCGTCATGGCGACGCATGATCTCGGTCAGGCGCGCCGCCTCGCGGGAGACGTCGTGTTCCTGGCCAAGAGCCGCCTCGTCGAGCGCGGTCCGTCGCAGACCTTTTTCACCTCTCCATCGACCAATGAGGCGCGCCGCTTCCTGGCGGGCGATCTCGTCATCTAGCTCAGCAAGGAGGACATATGCGTATTCGGAATCTGGCGTTCGTTGCGGCTTTGGCCGTTTCGGGTCTTGCCGCGGGCCCCGTTGCAGCCCAGGACAAATCCATCGTCGTCGCCTCGACGACCTCGACGCAGGACTCCGGCCTCTTCGGTCACATCCTGCCGATGTTCAAGGCCAAGACCGGCATCGACGTGAAGGTCGTTGCGCAGGGAACGGGACAGGCGCTCGACACCGGCCGTCGCGGCGATGCCGACGTCGTCTTCGTGCACGCCAAGGCGCAGGAGGAGAAATTCGTCGCCGAGGGCTACGGCGTGAAGCGCTACGGCGTGATGTACAACGATTTCGTGCTCGTCGGCCCCAAGTCCGATCCGGCCAAGGTGAAGGGCGGCAAGGACGTGCTCGCGGCGCTCAAGGCGATCAACGACAAGGGGGCGCCGTTCGTCTCGCGCGGCGACAAGTCGGGAACGCACTCGGCCGAGCTCGCCCTCTGGAAAGCAGCGGGTCTCGACCCGGCCGGCAGCAAGCCCGCCTGGTATCGTGAGATCGGGCAGGGCATGGGCGCCGCGCTCAACACTGCGAGCGCGATGGGCGGCTACGTCCTCGCTGACCGGGGCACCTGGATCTCGTTCAAGAACAAGGATCAGCTCGAAGTCGTCGTCGAAGGCGACAACCGGCTCTTCAACCAGTACGGGATCATCCTGGTCAATCCGGAGAAGCACGCGAGCGTCAAGAAGGATCTCGGGCAGCAGTTCATCGATTGGGTGATCTCGGCCGAAGGGCAGGAGGCGATCCGCGCGTACAAGATCGGCGGCCAACAGCTCTTCTTCCCGAACGCCGGACCCGCGAGCTGAGACACACACACCGAAAATCCTGAACGAGGTGAACGCAAATGAGAATTGCGTTGCTCGCGAGTGCCTTGATGCTTCTGTCACCGACCGCCCAAGCCGAGACCGTGAACCTCTACGCTGCCGGGAGCCTTCGCGCAGCGCTCACGGAGGTGGCGAAAGCGTTCGGGGCCGAAAGCGCGGGGAAGCATCGCGTCGAGACGACGTTCGGCGCCTCCGGACTGCTGCGGGAGCGGATCGAGAAAGGCGAACCGGCGCACGTCTTCGCATCCGCGAACACGCAGCATCCGGAGAAGCTGGCCAGTCAAGGACGGACGGCATCGCCGATGCGGGTGTTTGCCCGCAACGAGCTGTGTGCGCTCGTTCGCGCCGGCCTCGCCGTATCGCCCGACACGCTCGTCGATGTCATGCTCGACCCGAACGTGCGTGTCGGCACGTCGACGCCGAAAGCCGATCCGTCTGGTGACTACGCGTTCGAGCTGTTCGCAAAAGTGGGAAGCCAGAAGGCGGGCGCCCAGTCCGCCCTCGAGGCGAAAGCCCTGCAGCTGACGGGCGGGCCGACATCGCCGAAGGCCCCGGAGGGGCGAAATCAGTACGCCTGGGTGATGGCAAACAGGCAGGCCGACCTGTTCCTCACCTATTGCACCAATGCCGTGCTCGCCAAGGCGGAGGTTCCCGAGTTGGCGATCATCGAGATCCCGCGGGCCATCAATGTCGGCGCTGATTACGGCCTCGTCGTGCTGAAGGATGCTCCGGCCGGGGCCGCAGCGCTGGCCGACTACATCCTGTCAGCCAAGGGCCAGCAGGTGCTCAAGAAGTTCGGCTTCGGTGCGGGCGACTAGCTCGCGGCAAGTCGACCGGCATGAACTGCCGTGATGAGGCTCAGGGCGATCGAGGACAGATTGCCCGGAGCCGGCCTATTCTCCAGCGTGCCATCCGATCCGATATCAGACGTGTTGCAACGGATCGACGCAGGAGGCTCGAAATGCAGATCAGCGCGCGCAACCAGCTCAGGGGCACCGTCATCGGCGTGGATCACGGCGTCACCACGAGCCATGTCCGCATCGATGTCGGCAACAACACGTACGTCACTGCCTCGATCACCAAGGAGTCCGCCGTCGAGCTGCAACTCGAGCCCGGTAAAGAGGTGACGGCCATCATCAAGGCGAGCGATGTCATGGTCGCCGTCGATTGATGTGGACGCGGCCGTGGTGTTCGGGTCTCGTTCCGTCTGACGCATCGGGACGGTGCACGGTCCCGCAGCGGGAGTGCAGAAGAGATGATTTTCGATCGCCGCCAGGTGCTGCTCGGGAGCGGGGCTGCTGCGGGGGCCCTGGCGCTTCCACGCGCGGTGCCGGCTGCTGAGGCGTTCATGGATTCCGGCGGCCGGTCGGTCGTGCTGCCGGAACGCGTCGAGCGGATCTTCGCTGCCGGTGGCCCTGCGGCGATCGTCGTCTACATGCTGCGGCCCGATGCGATGATCGGCTGGCCGCGTGCGATCCGCCCGGAGGAGCGGCCCTATCTGCTACCGGCGGCCCGTGATCTGCCCGAAGTCGGGATGCTGTCGGGACGCGGCGATACGGCAAACGTGGAGCTCGTTCTCAAGAACCGCCCGGACCTGATCGTCGATTTCGGCTCGGTCAGGCCGACGTTCGTCTCGCTGGCGGACAATGTCCAGGCGCGGACGGGAATCCCTTATGTCCTCATCGACGGCCGGTTCGAGGCCTCGGCTGCATCGCTGCGCATGCTCGGCAAAATCCTTGGCGCTGCCGATCGGGGCGAGGAGCTGGCGCGCTACACCGACGTTCTCCTGCAGCGCCTCGGCCGGACGCTTGCCGATGTGCCTGAGGGCGAACGGCCGCGAGTCTACCTCGCGCGCGGTCCGAATGGCCTGGAGACGGGCCTCAAGGGGTCGATCAACACTGAAATCATCGAGCGGGCCGGCGGGCGCAATGTCGCCGACAGCAACGATCTCCGGCGCGGGATCGTCAACGTCTCCCCCGAGCAGCTGCTGGTCTGGGACCCTGAGATCATCATCACCTGGGACCGGAACTTCCATGCCAGGGTTCTGGAGGGCCGTGATCCGCTGTGGGCTGGCGTGAAGGCGGTGCGTGAGGGCCGCGTCCATCTTGCGCCGACGGCACCCTTCGGCTGGATCGACCGTCCGCCCTCCGTCAATCGCCTGATCGGGCTCGCGTGGCTCGCGAACCTCTTCCACGGCAATCGCTTTCCGTTCGATATCCGGAACGAGACGCGCCGGTTCTACAAGCTCTTCTATCACGTCGACCTGGGCGAGGCGGAGCTAGAAACGCTGATCCAGTGGGCGGATGGCAGGCCTCCCGGGATGCCGGCGCCGCGATGAAGGCCGATCGCACAGCCTGGATCGTCCCCGGCCTCGGTTTGCTCGCGATCCTGGCTGCCATCGTCGGGCTCAGGGTCGGCGCCTATCCGCTCACGCTCGATGGCGCGCTGAATGCAATCGGCCGCTATTGGTCGGGCGCCCCGGTCGATACGCCGGAAGCTCGCGTGCTTCTCGACATTCGCTTGCCGCGTGTCCTGGCCGGATTGCTCGTCGGCGCATCTCTGGCTGGTGCCGGCGTGGTGTATCAGGGGCTCTTCCGCAATCCGCTTGTTTCGCCGGACGTTCTGGGAGTGTCGGGCGGCGCCGCCTTCGGCGCGGTGATCGGCATCTTCCTGTCGCTTCCCATTCTCATGATCCAGACATTGGCGTTCGGCGTCGGGCTGCTCACGGTGGGGCGCGTCTACCTGAGCGCCGTGGCCGTGCGGGGACGCGATCCGACCCTCGTCCTCGTGCTCGGCGGCGTCGTGGTGGGTGCGCTCGCGGGAGCGGCGATCTCGCTGCTCAAGATCCTGGCCGATCCCTACGATCAGCTCCCGGCGATCACCTTCTGGCTGCTCGGCAGCATCGCGAGCGTGCGGGGGGCGGAACTGTGGAACGTGCTGCCGGCTGTGTGTCTTGGGCTGCTGCCGCTCGTGCTGCTGCGCTGGCGGGTCAATGTCCTCTCGCTCGGCGACGAGGAGGCGAAGGCGCTGGGCGTCGAGGCGGGGCGGCTCCGGGCCCTCATCATCGCCGCGGCTACGCTCATGACGGCAAGCGTCGTTGCCATCGCCGGCGTCATCGGCTGGGTCGGGCTCGTCATCCCGCATATCGCGCGGATGCTGGTCGGCCCCAATTTCGAGCGTCTGCTGCCGGCTGCCATGCTGATCGGTGCGAGCTATCTCGTGCTGGTCGATGCGTTGGCGCGCTCGATCGGGCGGATCGAGGTACCGCTTGGAATTCTGACGGCCGTGGTCGGGGCGCCGTTTTTCCTGTGGCTCCTCTGGCGTGGCCGGCACGGGTGGTCCTGATGCGACTTGAGGCGCGCGAGCTGGCATTCGGGTATCCGGAGCATCCGGTGGGCCGCGATGTGTCGCTCGCCATCGAGCCGGGCGAGGTGCTCTGCCTTCTCGGACCGAACGGCTGTGGCAAGACCACCCTGTTCAAGACGATGCTCGGCCTGCTGAAGCCGCAAGGCGGTGAGGTTCTGTTCGAGGGGCAGCCGCTGCGGGCCTTCTCGCGCGCCGAGATCGCGCGACGGATCGCCTATGTCCCGCAGGCGCAGGCGACGCCATTTCCCTACACCGCTCTCGATGTGGTGCTGATGGGACGCGTGGCGCATCGTGGCGTATTCGCTGGCCCGACCCGCGAGGACAGGCTGATCGCCGAGGCGTCCCTGCGCGAACTCGGCATCGCGGGCCTCGCCAGCCGTGACGTGACACGGCTTTCCGGTGGCCAGCGCCAGCTCGTCGTGATCGCGCGCGCGATTGCCCAGGCAGCGCCGTTGCTGGTCATGGACGAGCCGACGGCCAGCCTCGATTTCGGCAACCAGGTCACGGTGCTGATGGAAGTCAAGCGCTTGGCATCGCGCGGGGCCGGTATCGTCCTGTCGACCCACCAGCCCGACCATGCGTTTGCGGTGGCCGACCGGGTGTGCCTGATGTGCGATGGCAGGATCGTGGCGATCGGAACGCCGCGTGATGCGCTGACCAGTGAGCGGCTCGAGGCGGTCTATGGCGTGGCCGTCTCGATCGAGCACACACGGAGCGGCCAGACTGTCTGCGCCCCGCGTTACGCCTGAACGCCGCAGAGCTGGGTGCGGATTTCGACAGGAAATCACGACGCGCAGCATCGCGTTTTGCACCCGACTGCCAATTCTCCCCAAGGCATCAGCCGCTGGAATTTGGTCAGATAGCCACCGCCCTGGGGGAGATGGCGCGCTCTGATATTCGCGTCGGAATCGCTGGCTGGATCGGGAATCCCGATACCCGATCGTCACCTATCGGATGCAGATCGTCAATTAGCTACATGGGTCCGACGAAGTGGTTGTCCGAATGTCAGTTGAACGCTATGCATAGAAAAAATGGTTAGCAACCTCATTTCAAAATGAGAGAAGCGCAACCAATTCAGGCCGAAATTGAGGAAATCGGGGAGATAACAATCTCTCGGTGTGTGTCTTCATTATCGAGCCCGGAGATCGTAAGGGGGGCATGGTGCGCGCCGGAAGTGCGAGCCAAAGGAGTTTGGGCCTGGTGGCCAGATTTGAAAGTTACCGTTCTGCGGTAGACGACCGAGCCAGCAGCTATTCTGTTCCAGCGCGGGCGTTGGCTGAAGCTTCCGTGCAGCCACGGCCAAGGTTGATCCAGCCGTGACAGTGCACATGACTGAAAACCCTGTCTCCCATCAGGCGGGAGCCCAACCCGCTGCATCCGATGATTGGCTGCTCGAGGTGGACAATCTGCACGTCCATTTCGTCACGAGTGCAGGCGTCGTTCGCGCGGTGGAGGGGTTGTCCTATAAGGTTCGGCCCGGCGAGGTGATGGCGCTCGTCGGCGAATCCGGCTGCGGCAAGTCGGTCTCGGCGCTGAGCGTCATGCGCCTGCTCGCCAAGCCGGCGGGGCGCATCGTCGGTGGCCGCATCATGTTCCAGGGCCGCGACCTGCTGAAACTCAGCGAAGACGAAATGCGCGGCATCCGTGGTCGGGAGATCTCGATGATCTTCCAGGAGCCGATGACCTCGCTCAATCCGGTGCTGACCATCGGCTTCCAGATCATGGAGCCGCTGATGATCCACTTGGGGCTGAGCGAGTCCGCGGCGCGCGCACGGGCTGTCGAGCTGATGCGCCAGGTCGGCATTCCCGACGGCGAGCGGCGGCTGGATCAATATCCGCATCAGTTCTCCGGCGGTATGCGCCAGCGGGTGATGATCGCAATCGGGCTCGCCTGCAACCCGAAGCTGATCATTGCCGACGAGCCGACGACGGCGCTCGACGTCACGATTCAGGCGCAGATCCTTCAGTTGATGAAGGATCTGTCGCGCGATCTCGGGATCGCCATGGTCATCATCACGCACAATCTCGGCGTGGTGGCGCGTTACGCCGACCGGGTCAACGTGATGTATGCGGCGCGCATGGTGGAGCAGGGCACGGCGGAGGACGTCTTCGCCCGGCCGCGCCATCCCTACACTTACGGCTTGCTGCGGTCGGTGCCCCGGCTCGACAAGCCGCGCGGCGCCAAGCTGGAAACCATCGAGGGACTGCCGCCGAACCTGGTTTCGCCGCCACCGGGCTGCCGCTTCGCCCCGCGCTGCACTGCCGCCATCGAGGCATGCAAGGCTGGGCAGCCTCCGTTCATCGAGGTCGAAGCAGGGCATCGGTCCGCCTGCATCCGCGCGGCCGAGCTTGCGGAAAAAGGGCCCAGGGCAATCGGACTGTCGGAAGAGACGGCGGCCGAAAAGCAGGATCGGGTGCATGGCAGCCAAGAGCCGCTGATCCGTCTCGAAAAGCTCAACAAGCAGTTCGTCGTCTCTCGCGGCTCGCGCCTGTTCCGCCAGCCCGAGGCGGTGGTGCGCGCGGTCAATGACGTCAGCTTCTCGATTGCACCCGGCCAGACGCTCGGGCTCGTTGGCGAATCTGGCTGTGGCAAGACGACGGTCGGCCGGCTCGTGCTGAAGCTCGAGGAGGCGACCTCGGGCGCAGTCGTGTTCGAGAACAAGGATCTGACGCAGGCGCGCCACCACGACTTGCAGGATGTCCGGCGACGGATCCAGGTGATTTTCCAGGATCCCTACTCGTCGCTCAACCCGCGCATGACCATCGGCCAGATCCTCTCCGAGCCGCAGCTGGTCTATGGCATGGCGCCCAATCGCAAGGCGGCGCGGAAGCGGGTGGAGGAGCTGCTGACGCAGGTCGGCCTTTACCCCTACATGGCCGACCGCTATCCGCACGAGCTGTCGGGCGGCCAGCGGCAGCGCGTGGGCATCGCACGCGCACTGGTCATGGAGCCGAAATTCATCGTCTGCGACGAGCCGGTCTCGGCGCTCGACGTTTCGATCCAGGCGCAGATCATCAATTTGCTCGAGGATCTGCAGGAGCAGTACGGCCTCACGTATTTGTTCATTGCACATGATCTTGCTGTCGTGCGCCATATCTCGCACCGCATCGTGGTCATGTACCTGGGCCGGGTGATGGAAATTGCGGATCGCGACTCCCTCTACGAGAATCCGCTGCACCCCTACACGCAGGCTCTGCTCGCGGCCGTGCCGGTTCCCGATCCCGCCGCCGAGCTGGCGCGCAAGCACACCATTCTTTCAGGGGAGGTTCCAAGTCCCCTCAACCCGCCATCGGGCTGCGTGTTTCGCACCCGCTGTCCCAAGGCAACCGCGGAGTGCAAGGTCGCCGTACCGGAGCTTCGCAAGTTTGGTGAGGATCACTACGCGGCCTGCATTCACATCTGACGGGCCGCACTATCTCGCTACTTGATCTGTTTAGCTGGGAGGAAGTGATGTCGAAAAGAATAGCATTATCCGCAGCGCTCACCGCCGCCGTCGCGCTGATACCTGCGTTGGCCACGGCGCAGACGCCAAAGAAGGGCAGCGAATTCCGTTTCGCCGTCAGTGCCGAGCCGCCGGATTACGATTGTCACGCGGCGACATCATTCGCGTTCATCCATCCGGTGCGCCCGCACTACAATACGCTGCTCAAATTCGATCCTGCCGCGTACCCGAAAGTGGTCGGCGACCTGGCGGAGTCCTGGGAGCAGTCGGCGGATGGCCTGACCTATACCTTCAAGCTGAAGCAGAACGTCAAGTTCCACGACGGCACGCCATTCACCTCGGAGGACGTGAAAGCGACCTACGAGCGGATTCGTAATCCGCAGGGCGGCGCGCGCTCGATCCGCAAGGCGGTCTATGAGGACATCACCTCGATCGAGACGCCGGACGCGCATACGATCGTCTTCAAGCTGAAGTCGCCCAATGCCTCGATGCTGAGCAACTTCGCTTCGCCTTGGGACTGCATCTACAGCGCTGCGAAGCTGAAGCAGGACCCCAAATTCCCTGAGCGGAACGTGCTCGGCACCGGTCCCTTCAAGTTCGTCGAGCACGCGGCTGGCTCGCATTGGGTCGGGGAGCGCTTCGCCGACTATCACGTTCCGGACCGCCCCTATCTCGATCGTTTCCGCGCGATCTTCATCACGAACACTGCGGCGCGCGTGAATGCCTTGCAGGCGGGCGAGGTGCTGACCGAGTTCCGCGGCCATTCGCCGGCTGATCGCGATAAGCTCGTCAAGGCGCTGGGGGACAAGGTCGAGGTTCTGGAAAGCCCCTGGATCTGCAACCTGATCGTGACCTTCAATACGGAGAAGAAGCCCTTCGATGATGCCCGCGTGCGCAGGGCGTTGTCGCTGGCGATCGATCGCTGGCAGGGCGCCGAGGCACTGTCGAAGATCGCGCTGGTCCGCCACGTGGGCGGCGTGCTGCGACCAGGGTATGACCTCGCGTCGTCCCCGGCGGAGCTGGAGAAGATTCCGGGCTATGGCCGCGATATCAAGGCGGCGCGGGCAGAAGCCACCAAGCTGCTCGAGGAGGCCGGCGTCAAGAACTTGAAGTTCAAGTTCATGAACCGCAACGTCTCGATGCCCTATACGCCGGTCGGCGTTTTCCTGATCGACCAGTGGCGGCAGATCGGCGTGACGGCGGAGCACGACCAGCCCGAGACGAAGGCCTATATCTCCAATCTGCAGGGCGGCAACTATGAGGTCGGTCTCGACTTCCAGTGCGATGCCGTCGACGATCCCAACCTGCAGCTTGCGAAGTATATCTCGTCCGATCGCTCGCCCATCAACTACGGGCGCTACAGCGACCGCAAGCTGGATGAGCTCTATCAGGCCCAGAAGGGCGAGCTCGATGTCGAGAAGCGCAAGCAGATCCTCCGCGAGTTCGAGCGCCATGCGCTGACGGAGGCCTACACGATCCCGACTGTCTGGTGGCACCGTATCATCGTCAACTGGAAGCAGATCAAGGGCTGGTACATGTCGCCGAGCCACTATCTGAACCAGGATCTCCAGGACGTTTGGCTCGATCAGTAATAGCGAGGGTGGGGTGGCCCGCACGCCGGGCC
>JAEZHL010000317.1 GCA_023416575.1 Pseudomonadota bacterium | reverse complement strand
GCCACAGGTCCTGCGGGTCGTGCTCCACCCAGCCGGGGCGGGGGAAGTGCTGCGGAAATTCCTGCTGTCCAATGCCGCGTACGCGATAGTCCTTGTCGAAGATGATGGCGCGGGTCGAGGTCGTGCCCTGATCAATGGCAAGAACATATCCGCCCATTGCGATATCCCGGTTGCGAGTCATCGGAATCCTGCGCCCGTTGCGGGGCTGGCATCAGATGCTGCAGAGACTAGCGCTCCCTGCGCCCCGGGTCACCCTCGCGTGCGCTGGGTGCGCGCGCGGTGCACCGTCTTCTCCCAAAGGTGGTGTGGAGCGGTCGCGAGCTGCCATACGGCGCGGTAGGCGGCGATCGATATCAGGAACCAGTAGATCGGCATGAGGGGCGCACCGAGCGCGAGCCAAGCGCGCTTTCGGCGCCAAGCGGCGATGATGGCTGCGATAACTGATGTGCTGAAGGCGACGACCAGATTGAAAATCGCGAGCGACCAGAGTGCGCCAGCCGTCAAGGTTTGCGGCCGCCGCAGCCACTCGCCCTCCCAGAACTCTACGACCACCATGGCGCAGAAGATCGGGAATACCAGCGCGGAGAGAACAAGCCCGCCTGAATAGAGATGGAAGCCGATGAATCTCGCCGGCCCAAGCTCGCGCAGCAGGCGCGCGGGCTGACGGGTGTGCACGAGGTAGGTTTGCATCCAGCCCTTGAGCCAGCGCGTGCGCTGACGCAACCAGACGCCGAACGCGGCGGGGGCTTCTTCCCAGGTGGTGGAGTTCAGGATGCCGATGCGGCCGCCCGTGCGCGCCAGCCGGATCCCGAGATCGGCATCCTCGGTGACATTGAACGGGTCCCAGCCGATCCAGCGGTCCAGCACGGCGCGCGGAAAATGGTTCGAGGTGCCCCCGAGCGGGATCGGCAACCCGAGCCTCTCGAGGCCGGGCAGGGTGATATCGAACAGCACGGAGTACTCGAGCGCGAATTGGCGCGTCAGCCAGCACTCGCGGACGTTGTGGATGTTGAGCCGGCCCTGCAGGCAGATCTGGTCCTGCGGTCCGCTGCGGAACGTCGCCACGGCGAGCCGCAGTTGATCCGGCTCCGGAGCATCCTCCGCATCGTAGACCACGACGAAGTCGCCGCGCGCGAAATGCAGCGCATAGTTGAGCGCCTTGGGTTTGGTGCGTGGCTGCGAGTCCGGCACGACCACGACCCGCATGAAGCCGGGCAGGTCGAGGGATGCGGCGATCTCCTGCGTCTCGGTGTCGACGCTCTCGAGCACCAGCAGCACGTCGAGCTTCGCGGCGGGATAGTCGAGGGCGGAGATGGCAGCCACCAGGTCCGGCAGCACCTGCCCTTCGCGAAACATCGGGATGAGCACCGAATAGACCGGAAGATCCGCATCCGGAATGCGGGCGCCGCTGGCCGTCCTCCGCTGCGGCAGCAAGCCGAGCACCGCAATGGCTGCCCGCAGGATGACGATGGGCAGGAAGACGAGGGTCAGCAACAAAATCAGCGCATTGCGGGCAATGTCGGGTGCCGCCGTCGTCCCGCCGACGACCAGTCCGACCAGGATCGCGATGGCGAGGATCTGCCATCGCCACGTCGGGGTGCCGGCCGAGAGCACGGGACGCCAATTGAGCAGCCCCGCGACGGCCCGCTTGAGCTGCTGCGCACTGGTTGCAGCGGACGAGTTCCCGTGAAGCTGCCGCGGCGAAACGAGTACCGCGAGCTTGCCCGCAGCCTGGATTTCGGCGACGTGACCGGCGATCGTCCTTGGCGTGGCAGCCGTGCCGTCCAGCAGAACGGTATGCGGTGCGGGGCGGTGCGCGCTGCCGTCCACGACACCGAGGTGCCGCGCCAGCGCCGCAACGTAGTCCGCGTCCGTGATCCAGCCCTGCACCAGCAGCACCTCGTGAGGCGCGACTCCCCACGTTCTCGCGATCGCGACCGCCTGGCGCAGGGTCTCGCGATCGGTGAGCTGGCCAACGAGGAAGCCGTATTCCGCCGCCATGAGATCGGGCGGGTGTCCGGCGGCTTGTCTTTTCAGAAAGGTGTCGTCTTGGTAATTCACGGGGGAGGGTGGTGCCGGATCTCGAGCTGCGAGGAGGCGAGGCGACCACTTAAGCCCTTGGGCGCATTGGAGAGTACCTGGGTAGCGACCTAGTATCGGAGACCTGGGATGCGCGGGGCATTCACCTCGTGGTGAGCCTCGGGGCGTGATGCACGGTCGGATTCCAGGGCATGAGCGTTCACTGTCGCGGGCAGGTGCCGCCGGCGGGTGCTGGCGATAGTCGGGAGCGAGGAATGAAGAGCGTTCGGCAACTCGGATGCTTGCTGGCAGCGTTGGCCATCGCTTGGTGCGCGATCGGGGCCGAACTGGCGCTTGCCCAGTCCCCCCGGAACGAGGGTGATGCCGCGGCCACCGGGTCTCCGGCACGGCGCTCCATGATCCGTTTCATCACCGATGGCGACTTCCCGCCATTCAACTACTTCGATGAGGAGGGCGTCCTTACCGGCTTCAACGTCGACCTCGCCAGGGCGATCTGCCTCGAGGCTGGCACCTCCTGCGATATTCAGGTCCGGCCCTGGGACGCGCTGATGCAAGTCATGAACCGGGGCGAGGCGGATGCCGTGATCGCGGGTCACAGGGTATCGGCAGCTCTGTTCGGGGCTGTCGACTTCAGCGAGCGCTATTTCCACACACCGGCGCGGTTCGCGGTGCGGCGCGGTGCGGAGGGCGTGGAGGATATGGAGGCCACGCCCGAGGGGCTCGACGGCAAGCGCATCGGCGTCGTGGCCGGGACAGCGCACGAGGCTTACCTCAAGGCATTTTTCCGCTTCAGCACCGTGAAAGAGTTCGAGAATCCGGAGCTTGCGCGTGACGCGCTGGCGAGCGGCGACGTCGACCTGCTGTTCGATGACGGCATCAGTCTCAGCTTCTGGGTCGCAGGGACGGCCTCGCGGGAGTGCTGCGAGCTGAAGGGGGGCGCATTCCACGAGCCCAAGTTCTTCGGCGACGGTCTCGCGATCGCCGTGCCGAAGCGGGATCCAGAGCTCAAGCAGATGATCAACGACGCGCTGAAGCGGGTGCGCGCCAGCGGCCGATATGAGGAGCTGGTGCTGCGCTATTTCCCCAACCGGGTCTACTGAGTCGCCAACCGCCCGTCGCTCCTGTTCGGCATTGAGTACGCGCTGCGCTGAGCGGTCATTTGCGAAGCGGGGAGATTGCTCTGGCGCTCATCGCGCAGCGTGGGGAAGATCCGCGGGACCAGCGTTACATTACAAAATTTAACTAAAAGGTTTGGGAAGTCGCTCAGATCCTTAAGATCCGCAGCCGTACAAACATGCAAGGATCTTCATGGAAATTCAGTGTGGCGAGTGGCTTAATGTGTAAGCTTGTCAAGCCGCAACAGAAGCTGCGTCGAGGTCGGGCAAATAGAACCGAGCAACCTCAACATCCATATAGCGGCCAACCTTGCGCGCTGTGATTTGCACGACTTCTTGGCACAAGCAGTCCTTCTCTATTTCATCAATCGCGAGCTCGATGAGTTTGAGCTGAACGTCCTTCTTTCTGAGCTTTGCGTTCTCAGTGCAGATTAAGATGATGCCTGGATGATATTCTTTGTGCGCGTAAATACGTTCAAAGTCTACCGCGTTGTTAGTAACCAATATTAGGTCGTGTTCTATGGCGTAGCGAGCAATTACTGTATCGCCGCGTCCACGTAGTTTCCTGTCGCGAGCGACAGCATGAGCACGAAAGCCCCGAGTCGTGATAACATTCACCATCTCGGGGCTCAAGTTTTCGTCTATCAAAAAGCCAAGATTAGGCGGGCAGTTTGACACGGACGCTCCGCGAACGATTGGGTCTTGCCTTCTCTAGGCGCGCCCCAACACTACGCGGGCGTCCCCTCCGAGGGAACATTTCGGCAAACATTACAGCGGCGTCAAGTTCACGCTTGGTGATGTCAGGGTAAGTAGCAAACACCTCGTCTTGCCCGCACGCTTTGAACAGCTCATTCAAAGTATAAACAGACAAGCGAGTTCCACGAATGCATGGCTCGCCGCTCAGAACCTCGTCATCCTCGCAGACAATCTCTTTGTTCTCGCGCCATTTTGCCAACCGCGCAGCAACAGCTGAGCGTGCGACATCAGCGCAAACGACCAGAGGGCTGTTTGTGACAGAAAGTGTCCTTTTGCGAGGATCAGCCATAACTTGCTTGATAACCTCAAGCCTACACTGACGTGTCAACGCGCCAGAAAGCTCGTGGTTCATTCGAAGCCATACCAACCCGTCCTTACGAACAGCGCGAAATCCAGCACCGATCGTCACGAGAAACTTAAGCTCTCGGTCGAGATACTGATTGATTTGCTTCTGTGGAACACCAGTTAAAACTGCGGCCTGAGCGACAGTGTACGAAGGTACTGTGGTGCCGGGGGGCACAGTGGTGTTCCTGGAACGCAGCTCGGCGCTGGTCCGTGACATGGCACGATCTCCCGATAAATCATCTCAGGCTGAGAAGATATATGCGGGCGCGATAGTTGACAAGTTTTTAATCGGCAATTTAGTCAGACGGTTACCAAGATTTTACTCGCGGTGTCATGCGGCTGACTGGGTGCGCTAGCGCGAGGCCAAGTGCCCGATAGCAGAGCTCTACCGCGCCGGTGAGCCGGACGCCTTGGATTTCGGAAGCCACGCGCAGCTTGCGAGCGAGCACGAGGTTGCCCTGAGCCCCCCAGCAATGTCATGCTGGCGGTGGTGCACGGGACGCGGCGGGCGTCTTTGGCACCCTATCGCCTGTTCGGGAAAGGACCTCCATGCCGTCGACCATTCTTCCGGGCCGCGACGAGCTCGTCATCTGCTTCGCCCACGTCGCCTACCGGATGGGGGAGACCTTCGCGCGGCGGCAGACTGGCATCAGGTTCATCGAGGCGCGATCGGTCGAGGCGCTTCAGGACGCGGCGGCTGAGGCGCATGTGATCCTGGCTTCAGGATTCTGGCGCAACACGCTGCTCGAAACCGCGCCGAACCTGCGTTTCGTCCAGTCGATCAGTGCAGGGACGGATCAGTACGACAAGGACCTCTTCCGCAAGAAGGGTGTGCGGCTCGCGAGTGCCAAGGGCGTGAACGCGAAGGCCGTCGCTGAGCATGCGATCTCACTCATTCTGGCGCTTTCGCGCCAGTTGCACACCGGGCGCGATAATCAAACGGCGAAGCATTGGCGCGGCATGATCGGCGACCCGGCCGCGCGCGAGGACGAGCTCGGCGGCAAGACGCTGCTGATCGTGGGCCTCGGCAGCATCGGCACGCGCCTGGCGCGACTCGCCAAGGCATTCGATCTCAAGGTCATCGCGACACGGCGCGATCCGAAGGCGGGCGGTGGCCCGGACGTCGATCGCGTCCACGCCAACAGCGAGCTCGCGGCGCTGCTGCCCGAGGCCGATATCGTCGCGCTCACTTGTCCGCTGACCCCGGAAACGGAAAACCTGATCGATGCCAAAGCGCTGTCGCTGATGAAGCCATCGGCGTGCCTGATCAATGTGGCGCGGGGCAAGGTGGTCGATGAGGACGCTCTGATCGAGGCCCTGAGAAACGGGCGCATCGCCGCCGCAGGCATCGACGTGACCCGGGAGGAGCCGTTGCCCGAAAGCTCCCCGCTCTGGTCGATGTCGAATGTGCTGCTGACGCCGCATACCGCGGGCGAGACGCGGCGCTACGAGGACAACGTGATCGATATCCTGATGGAAAATCTGGAGCGCCTCTGGCGGGGTGAGACGGAGCTGTGCAACGAGGTCGTCTGATTTGCGGCGGAGCGCTTGCCTCTTTGCCAATCCGGGCACTGCCGATGCCGTCGTCAATGATTTACGTAAGTAGATGTTTACCGCACCGAGCAAGCTGATAGAGTGATCTGCAAGTCGAACCGTACGACGCCTGATGACTAAGACGTCCGCGACCTGACTGTTGCACGGCCGTCGATGCCAGGCGCTGGGGAAGGACAGTGGAGGTACCAAGCGACGATACGAATTCGCTCGGGCCCGCCGAGGAGGTCGCCTCCGAAGGCGCGCGCCAAATCGGCGCGCCGAATGACTTGCCGCTTCCGCTGCCTCCCGCCCTGCACGCCGTATTGCCGGAGCCATGCGCGGACGTGGCTCTCAAGCCTGGGCGCCGCGGGCCGGAGCGCCAGTGGCGGACGTACGCCGCACTCGACCTCGGGACCAACAACTGCCGGCTGCTGATCGCCCGTCCGTCGCGGCGCGGATTCCAGGTCGTCGACGCATTTTCCCGAATCATTCGCCTCGGTGAAGGCGTGTCTACGACAGGCCGCCTGTGTGACGCGGCGATGGACCGGACCTGGGATGCGCTCAAGGTCTGCGCCGCGAAGATGCGACGTCACAACGTGGCGCGGGCGCGCCTGGTCGCGACCGAGGCATGCCGGGCGGCGAAGAATGGCCCGGAGTTCATCGAGCGCGTCCGGCGCGAACTTGGGCTCCACATCGAGATCCTGTCGCGCGAGGCGGAAGCCAAGCTCGCCGTGTCGGGCTGCGCCACGTTACTGGACGACAACTCGGACCTGGCGCTCGTCTTCGACATCGGCGGCGGCTCCTCCGAGCTGGTGTGGCTCGATCTCACGCGCCGTCGCGGCGGCTGGCGGCGGTCTGTGGAGCACCGGCTCGAGGCGATGAACTGCATCGCCGCCTGGACGTCGCTGCCGGTCGGTGTCGTCACGCTGGCGGAGCGCTTCGGCGGGCGGCAGCTCACGACCGCCGGATTCGAAGCGATGGTGACGACGGTAACCGAGCTGCTGCAACCGTTCGAGGAGAAGCATTGCTTCCGGGCCCGCGTCCAGGATGGGCGCGCCCATCTGCTCGGCACCTCCGGCACGGTGACGACGGTTGCCGGCATCCGGCTCGGGCTGCCCCGCTATGACCGCAACCGCGTCGACGGCTGCTGGCTCGATGCCACCGAGGCCCGCGCCGTCACCTATGATCTGCTCGCGCGCTCGCACGAGCAGCGGGTGGCCGAGCCATGCATCGGCAAGGACCGGGCGGAGCTGGTGCTGGCCGGCTGCGCCATCCTCGAGGGCCTGCTCCGGATGTGGCCGGCGCAGCGCCTCCGGGTCGCCGACCGCGGGTTGCGGGAAGGCATGCTGGCGTCCATGATGGCCGAGGACCGGCATCACGCGGGTGCGCATCAGCACGGCTCGAGACCGATCTGACGCCCGGGATTGTGCACGGCCGCCGTTTGCGCTTGATGTAGCGCGCAGGCGCGACGATCTCCCTTTTCGGACGTGCTCGTTCACGCACCGGCCGGCCAATTCCGGCAGCGCATCAATAGACTACCCTCGAAAGGCCAGCCATGGTCAAGGCACCTACGGAAAGCAGTCGCGGCGGTCAGCGCCAGCTCAAAGTCCGCCTGCAAAGCGGCAAGCGCCGCACTGCGTCGTCGCGGCGCTGGCTCGAGAGGCAGCTCAACGATCCTTATGTCGCCGCAGCACAGCGCGAGGGCTGGCGGTCCCGCGCTGCCTACAAGCTGATCGAAATGGACGACAAGTATCGGTTCCTGAAGCCGGGCCAGAGCATCGTCGATCTCGGTGCCGCGCCCGGCGGCTGGAGCCAGGTCGCCGCGAAGCGCGTCCAGTCGGTCGAGGGCCGGGGACGGGTGGTGGCCATCGACATCTCGGAGATGGAGCCGCTTGCCGGTGTCGAGGTCCTGCACCTGGACTTCATGGACCCCAAGGCGCCGGATGAGCTGAAGGCGCGCCTCAGCGCGGGCAGGGCGGATGCGGTACTGTCGGACATGGCGGCGCCGACGGTCGGACACACCAAAACCGATCACCTGCGGATCATGGCGCTCGCCGAGGCGGCGGCAGAGTTCGCCCGCGAGGTGCTGTCGCCGAACGGCACGTTCCTGGCCAAGGTTTTCCAGGGTGGCGCCGAGCACGAGCTGCTGGCGATGCTCAAGCGGGACTTCGCCAAGGTTCGCCACGTCAAGCCTCCGGCCAGCCGCTCGGACAGCGCCGAGCTCTATGTTCTGGCCACGGGGTTCCGGGGCGGAAGTTAATTCAGACACATATCACGTCGTACTCGCGCGTCAGGAGTGCCGAAGGCGCCGAGATTATCGAGTCTTCGACGAGTTTTGCGCTGGATCCCGGATCGGCGGTCGCTGCGCTCCCTGGTCCGGGATGACCGGGGTGGGGTGGATCTGAACTTGGGGGCGGCGAGCCGTGTGGCGGATCTGGGTTTCGGCGCTGTTCTGGGGCCTCAACTGGCCGGCCGTTAAGCTGGCGCTCGACGGCTTCTCGCCATGGACGTTCCGGGTGGTGGGCCTCGGGCTCGGCGCCGTGCTGCTCGCTGCCATCGCCATCGCGACGCGGCGACCGCTGGCCGTACCCGCCGGCCACCGCATGGCCTTGTTCATTGCCGCGTTCCTTTCGGTCGCGGGCTTCAACATCTGCGCGGTTTTCGCCCAGCTCGCCATGCCGACCTCGCGGGCGGCGATCCTCACATTCACGATGCCGATGTGGGCGGCGCTGTTCGGGGCACTGTTCGCGGGCGAGCGCATCGACGGTTTGCGGGCCCTCGCGCTCGGATGCGGTGCGGCCGGGCTCGCATTGCTCGCGCGGCCCTACTGGCCGGCCCTCGCTGCGGGGACGCTGCCGGCGGGGCTCGTTTTCGTGCTGGGTGCCGCAATCTCGTGGGCGGCCGGAACGGTCTACACCAAGCACCGGGGGCTTCCCGGCGATCCGCTGGCTCTAGCCGCCTGGCAGCTCGGCATCGGCGCTGCGGTGGCGGCGGCCGGTGCGCTCGCCTTCGAGTCGCCGCGGATCGATCTTGCCAGCCCTGTCGTGAAAGGCGCTCTCGTTTATCACGTCGTACTGGCGCTGGCGCTCGCCTACTTCCTGTGGTTCCAGCTCCTCGACCGGGTGCCGAGCGGGACGGCGGCGCTGGGTACGCTGCTGATCCCGGTTTTCGCGGTCGCGGGTTCGGCGGCGATCCTCGGAGAGCAGCCGGCTCTCACCGATTTCGCCGGCTTCGGGCTCATCCTTCTCGGGGTCGGCCTCGACCAGGGGTTGCGGACGATGCTTGCCCGGCCGAGGCGAATGGGCAAGGCCGGGGGCTGATCGCGCGGCGAGGTGCCGGCTGGGGACAGCAGCGGCCGTCTGCCCCCCGTGACGGCGCGTTCGCTTCCTTTGAACTCCCCCACGTGCTATGCGCGTTCCGAAATCGTCCACCATCCGTCTGGACCATTTCACCCCCTCACGAGGAGCCGCAACCTATGGCCGCACGCCCGATCGAGCTTGTCGAGGATGTCGGGCTGACGTTCGACGACGTTCTGCTCGTGCCGCAAGCCTCCGAAATCCTTCCTGGCCAAGCCGACGTATCGACCCACATCACCAAGTCGGTCGCCCTCAAGATCCCCATTCTTTCGTCGGCCATGGATACGGTCACCGAGGCGCGGCTCGCAATCGCGATGGCGCAGGCCGGCGGCGTCGGTGTCATTCACCGTAACCTCACGCCCGAGCTGCAGGCCAAGGAAGTCGAAGCGGTCAAGAAATTCGAGAGCGGGATGGTCATCAATCCGCTCACGATCAGCCCGTCGGCGACCCTCAAGGACGCCCTCGACCTGATGAAAGATTACCGCATTTCCGGCATTCCGGTGGTCGAGCCGGCCAGCGGCAAGCTGGTGGGCATCCTCACGCACCGGGACGTGCGCTTCGCGACCAATCCCGGCACGCCGGTGTCCGAGCTGATGACCAAGGAACGGCTCATCACGGTCAACGCGAGCGTGTGCCGGGAGGAGGCCAAGCGCCTCCTGCACCAGAACCGGATCGAAAAGCTGCTGGTGGTCGACGACG
>JAEZHL010000189.1 GCA_023416575.1 Pseudomonadota bacterium | reverse complement strand
CGTCTACACCATGTCGCCACCAAAGGTGCGCGGGCGTGCCGCCGGGTTCCTGTCGGTCTTCATCGGAACGTCAACGATCGGCTTCTACAACACGGGATTCCTGTTCTCCCGGTTCGACTCGATCGACGCCTTGAAGATCATGGCCCTGCAAGGATTGGTGCCGATCCTGCTGCTGGGCCTGCTCTGGGTGCGCGCGAAGAGCTGACAAGGGACGTCAGCCAGACGGCTGATTTGGCCTGCCGGGTCCCGGCGAGAACCGCCGGTGGCGCATGACGTCGGAACGCGGCGCGTCGACTGCCGCTCTCAAGGCCGCATGGTGAGCCGAAAGCGCGCAAGCCGGATCGGTGTTGGCCGCATCGGCCGTCCACGCGAATGCCTGGCAGCGGCAGCCACCGAAGTCGATCTCCTTGCGTGGGCAGGACCGGCACGGCTCCTTCATCCATTCCGTTCCGCGGAAGGCGTTGAAGGCGGGCGATGCCTCCCAGATCTCCCGCAATGGATGATCCCGCACGTTCCAGAACGTCAGCCCGGGGATGGACTCCGCCGCGTGACACGGCAGCACCTTGCCGCGCGGCGTGACGTTGAGCGAATGCCGCGCCCAGCCGTTCATGCACGGCTTTGGCCAGCGCGAGAAATGATCGGGGCCAACGTAGTCGATGAGAATGGCCGGCCCCATCGCCGCGCGGGCGCGCTCGATGGCGACGTGCGCCGCGTCGACCTGCTCGGCCGTTGGCAGCAGCGCGTTGCGGTTGGCGAGCCCCCAGCCGTAGTACTGGGCATGGGCAATCTCGATGCGCCGCGCGCCGGCCCGGTGGGCGGCAGCAATCATCTCGGAAATGCGCGCGATGTTGAGCCGGTGCACGACGACGTTGATGGTGAGCGGCAGCCCGATCCCGGAAATCCAGCCCGCCACCTCCTGCTTCCTGGCGTGAGCACCGGCGAGACCCGCGATCTCGTCCGCGCGGGCGCTGTCCGTATCCTGCCAGGAGAGCTGGATATGATCGAGGCCCGCCGCGGCCAGCTCCTCCAGCTTGGCCCGGCTGACGCCGATTCCGGATGTGATCAGGTTGGTGTACAGCCCCGCGGCCGCGGCCCCGCGCGTCAGGGTGACGATATCGGATCGCGCCGTCGGCTCTCCTCCCGAGAGGTGGAGCTGGAGGACACCGAGGGCCGCCGCTTCCTCGAAAACCCGCAACCAGGTTGCGGTATCGAGCTCGTCGGACCGGCGGTCGAGGGCGACGGGATTGGAGCAGTAGGGGCACGCGAGCGGGCAGCGGTGGGTGAGCTCGGCCAGGAGCCCCAGCGGCAGCGTCACAGCTCCACCATGCGTCTGTCCGCAAGCGCGCTGAGGAGTGCGCGAACATCGGCCGCGATGCGGCGCCGCTCAGCCCGGTAGATCTGCGCGAGATCCGCGGCAACGGCATCAAGCGTGCACTGGCCATCGCAGCGGCTCAGCACGTCGATCGCGGATTGGCTCAGGGTGATCACACGCTCGGGCGCGAGGAGAACCGTGCGTCCGCGCACCCGATCCTCGTGCAGGCGAACGCCGCGGGCGAGGCGCGGTCGGGTTTCGGACCCTATGATCTGGTCGCGGTCCACGAGCCGGCGGCTACTTCGCAGATACGGCCTCGCCTGGCGCGTAGTATCCGGTCGCCTCGAGGCCAACCGCCGCGTCCTCGAAAGTCGGTGTTGTCCAGTTCATGGGCTATTCCTTCTGCTTGCCAGGAATCGCACCCGTCGATGTCGGGGGCTGATGCTGGCGGGGGAGGGCCCCGGTCGCAGCGGGTGCCTCAGGGACGAGGCGGAGAACCGATCCGTCCTCGTCGTCCGTTACGAGCCAGATTGCGCCGTCTTCATCCACCTCGACATCGCGGATGCGGCGGCCGAGCTCGGCGAGCATGCGCTCGTCCTGCACCACCTCGCCGTCGGAGATCCGCGTGCGAATGAGGCCTTCGGCGACCAGCCCGCCATGGAGCAGATCACCGCGCCACTGCGGGAACAGGTCTCCGCTGTAGACGGCCAGCCCCGACGGGGCGACGGTGCTCTGCCAGATGTGAACGGGTGGCTCGAAGCCTTCCACGACGGCGCCGCGGCCGATCGGCGCCTGCGAGTAGTCGACGCCCCCGGTCTGGATCGGCCAGCCATAGTTCCGGCCGGGCAGGATCAGGTTGATCTCATCGCCGCCGAGCGGCCCGTGCTCGTTGACCCAGATCTCGCCCGTCTCGGGGTTTATGTCGATCCCCTGGATGTTCCGGTGCCCCCAGGAATAGATCATCTCGTCCTTGTCGGGATCGCCGACGAAGGGATTATTCGGCGGTGTGCTCCCGTCATCGGTGATGCGGATGACGGATCCGGCGTGATCCTGCGGGTCCTGCGCGCGGGCCATGTTGTGCCGGTCGCCGACCGAGAGGTAGATGTCGTTATTGCGCCGGTCGAACACGAACCGGCCGCCGAAATGCATACCGCTCGAATCGTGCTTGTTCATCGAGAAGATGGTTTCGACATCCTCGAGCCGCGGCGAGTCCTCGTCATCGTCGACGAGGCGGCCGCGGGCGATGGCCGTGCCGGCACCCTCGGAGGAGGGCTGCGAGAAGCTCAGATAGACGAGCCGGTTTTCTGCGAACTGGGGATGCAGCGCGACGTGGAACAGCCCGTCCTGGCTGAACTCGCCCTGATAGCGGAACGTATCCGGCACGTTTTCGACGGGGGCCGAAAGCTCCCCGTCGCGCGTGCCGATCCTAAGATCACCGGAGTTGCGCTCCGTCACCAGATAGCGGCCATCGGGGAGGAGCGCGATAGCCCAGGGATGGTTGAGCCCGGTCGCGATCGTCTCGACGCGGATGCGAACGAGATCGGTATCGATGACCTGCTCTTGCGCCAGCAGCGTGTCGCTTTCGCCCGCTAACGCGAGACCTGAAGCAAGGAAAACGCCAGAGACGATCCGTCGACGCATGAACTCCTCGGGCGAGCAGCCGGGTCTGGAACCGGAAACTCGCGACCGAGGCAATCGGTTCCGGCCGCCAGTGCGTCTAATCCGTCGTCTGACGGGTGGCGACGGCCGCTATCGCCAACCCCCTGCACGCCCCGCCCGGGCTAGCTGCCCATCAGCACCTTGATGTCGGTGAACTTGATCTCCGGTGCCCGCTCCGCCGTCCACTGCAGCATGAAGACCGACGGAGCGAGGAACACCTGTGCTCCGTCCAAGTCCGTCGCGATGGCGAATTTGTTCTTCTCGACGAACCGCTGCAACGCCGTCTTGTCGTCCGATGCGATCCAGCGCACCAGATCGAACTGGCTCGTCTCGAAGGCGACCGGGAGGCCATACTCCGCACCGAGCCGATCAGCGAGCACGTCGAGCTGCAGCGCCCCGATGACGCCGATGAGCGGCGGCGAGCCGTCGAGCGGATTGAAGAGCTGAACGACGCCTTCCTCGGCCATTTCCTGCAAGGCGGAACGCAGCTTCTTGGCGCGGATCGCATCGTCGAGGCGCACCCGGCGCAGGATCTCCGGTGCGAAGCTCGGAATGCCGAGGAAGGTCAGGTCCTCGCCTTCCGTCAACGTATCACCGATCCGCAACGTGCCGTGATTGGGAATGCCGACCACGTCGCCGGCGTAGGCCTCGTCGGCGATGGAGCGGTCCTGAGCGAAGAAGAACTGCGGCGCCTGCAAGGCCAAGGTCTTGCCGGTCCGGGTTAGCTTCACGCGCATGCCACGCGTCAGGCGGCCCGAGCAGACCCGCATGAAGGCAATGCGATCACGGTGGTTCGGGTCCATGTTCGCTTGGATCTTGAAAATGACCCCGGTCATGCGCGGCTCGGCAGCTTCCACCATCCGCTTGTCGGCTTTATGCCGCGCCGGCGACGGCGCATGGGCCACGAGCGCGTCGAGGAGATCGCGAACACCGAAGTTCCTGAGCGCGCTGCCGAAGAACACGGGCGTCAGCGTCCCCTGGCGGAACGCATCGAGGTCGAAGCGCCCGCAGGCGTCGATCACAAGGCCGATCTCCTCGCGCCAGCGGGCGAGCTGATCCTCCTCCAGGAGTTCCCCGATGAGTGGATCGTCCGGCCCCGTCACCGGCAGTCCGTCCAGGTCGCCGTCGATGCGGCGCACGCGCGAAGCGTTGAGATCGTAGATGCCGCGGAATTCACGGCCGCGCCCGATCGGCCAATCCATCGGTGCCGTATCGAGGGCCAGCACCTTCTCGATCTCGTCGAGCAGGTCGAGCGGCTCGCGTGTCTCCCGGTCCATCTTGTTGATGAAGGTGATGATCGGGATGTCGCGCAGGCGGCAGATCTCGAACAGCTTGAGCGTGCGCGCCTCGATGCCCTTTGCCGCGTCGATCACCATGACGGCGGCGTCGACGGCGGTCAGGGTGCGATAGGTGTGATCCGAGAAGTCCTCGTGGCCTGGCGTATCGAGCAGGTTGAAAACCTTGCCGCCATACTCGAACGTCATCACCGAGGTCACGACCGAAATGCCGCGCGCGCGCTCGATGGCCATCCAGTCGGACCGGGTCGAGCGGCGGTCCTTCTTGGCCTTCACCTGTCCCGCGAGCTGGATGGCGCCGCCGAACAGCAGGAGCTTTTCGGTCAGCGTGGTCTTGCCCGCGTCAGGGTGCGAGATGATGGCGAAGGTTCTCCGCCGCGCGATCTCGGCAGCCAGCGACGATGCGGCGCGGCTCTCAGGAGCGGCGGCCTGGCTGCTCGCATCCGGCTCGCGGTCGATGGATTGGAACGGCTGATCGTTCAAGTCACTTAACCTCTCATTGAAACGAGCAGATGTCGTCGCCATCGCTCGGGCGTCGTGCCGTGCCGCGACAGGGCACCACCGCGCCCGTCGGGCGGCCTCTGCGCGAGCCGATTCAGTGCCTCATATGGAGCAGGCGGCCATGCCACGCAAACTCGATATCGACAAGTACGTCGCGAGACTGAGGGCGCGACAGGCCCAGCTCATGGAAGCACAGGACCTGACCGAGGCCGATCGCAGCACGGTGGAGCACGACCAGACGACGGTGGGGAGACTTTCCCGCATGCATGCCATCCAGGAGCAGGCGACCGCGCTCGCGACCGGCCGCCAGCGCGAGCAGGAGTTGGCGCGCATCGAGGCGGCGCTACAACGCATCGCTGAGGGTGGATACGGATTCTGCCTCACATGCGGCGAGGACATCGACGAGCGCCGTCTCGACCTCGACCCCTCCCTCCCGAACTGCATCGACTGTGCCCGGCAGGCGCGGCGTTGAGGAGGCGATACCACTCTCCTTGAGGCTCCCGCAGCGACCCGGAACCGGCATCTGGCTGAAGCGTTCGGAAGTATAGACAACCAAGCTCGGGGAGTCGAGCTGGGGGCCAATCCCGGAGCTCACTGTATGGAGACGAGACATGAGCTCGACCGGCCTTGAGGTATTCGACAAAACCCTCCAAACGACAAATCTCTGGCTGAAGGAGATCGGCGACGATCTGGGGCCCGATCGCCAGCGCTGCTATCATGCACTGCGGGCAGTTCTGTTCGCCCTGCGCGACCGGTTGACGGTCGATGAAGCCTCGGACCTGTCCGCGCAGCTGCCGATGCTCATCCGCGGCATCTTCTACGAAGGCTTCCGGCCTTCGACGATGCCGCAGAAAATCCGCTCGCAGGACGAGTTTCTCGCCAAGATCAACGAGCACCTGCACAACATCCGCCCGCTCGGCGCGGAAGAGGCGGCCCGGGCGGTCTTCCGGGTGATCGAGCGCCATATTCCCGGCGGCGAGCTCAACGAGGTCAAGCAGATGCTGCCGCCGGAGATCCGGTCTCTCTTCCCCGTGCAGCAGCAAGGCCAGGCACAGTCCCAGCAAGTCCCGTTGCAACGCTAGCCTTGAGCGCCGCTCAGTCGGCGCGCGCGAGCCCTGCCTCGAACCCGCCGACGCGGTGATCCGATAGAACCTCCGGCTTGAAGCGCAGGCCATGCCCCGGAGCTTCGGGTGGTTTCAGCATGCCTCTGACCGGGATCAGAGGCTCGACCCACAGGTCATCGTTCCAGTCCATGTATTCCAGCCAGCTCGCGTTCGGGATGGAGGCGAGCAGGTGCACGTTCAGCTCGTGGAACAGGTGCGGTGCGATCGTGAGGCCCCAGGTTTCGGCCACGGCGGCGATCTTGCGTAATTCAGTCAACCCGCCCCGCATCGGGTCAGGCTGCAGAATGGGAGAGCTCGGGGTAGTGAAGAACGGCCGCAGGTCATAGCGCGTGAAATGACTTTCACCGCCCACGATGCGCGTCTTGAGCGCCGCGGCAATGCGCTGGTAGCCCTCGAAATCCTCACATACCACCGGCTCCTCGAGCCAGTAGACGTCAAGCTCGTCGAGGTGGCGGCCGGCCTGGATCGCGGTATCGGCGCTCCAGCCCATGTTGACGTCTATCATGATCTCGACGTCGGGGCCGAGCGCCGCGCGCATGGCGCGCACGTTCTCGACGTCCTCCCGCCAGGGCCGGATGTGCGCGACCTGCATCTTGATGGCGCTGAGGCCCATGTCCGTGAATTGGCGCGCTCGCGCGATCATGCCGTCTCGACCGAGCCCGCGCCAGCACCCCGAGCCATATGCCGGCACCGCGTCGCGGCACTTGCCCCAGAGGCGGTAGAGCGGCAGGCCGGCGCGCTTGCCGACGATGTCCCACAAGGCGATGTCGACGGCTGAAAGAGCGAATACCGCAATTCCGGCGCGGCCGAGCCAATAGGTCGATTTCCACAGCGTCTGCCAGATGCCCTCGACCTCGGTGGCATCGCGGCCGAGCACCTTCGGCGCGATCATCTCCCTGAGGCACGTGTCGAGAGTTTCGAGTCCGCCCGACAGCGGCTGCAGGTACGCCATGCCTGTGATGCCGCCGCGCGTCGAGATTTCAAGAACCAGCAACTCGCGGTGGGTCGGCGGCATGATGCCGTTGGCTGGGGGCGAACCCGCCCAGGAGATCCGAAGCAGCGTTGTTCTGAGCGCAGTGATCGTGGTGTCTGACACAGGTATCACCTAAAGGGCCGGCTGGTCGTTTATCGTGCTGCCGAATCCGAGGCTTGCACAGCTAACATACTAAGCTGTCATAAAAATATGCGATTACGTCAACTGGGGCATGACCTCGGCGCGCAAACGGGCTAGAAGTTCGGGCTTGGTGCAGAACTGCACCGATCGGTTTCCGCTCGCGCGGCGGCCCAAGATCAGGTGCAATGAAAAAATCCGGAGGAATGATGACTCTCTTTAAGCTGACTGGCCTCGCGGTTGCCGCGGTCGGCCTCTTGGCGGCGGGCGCCGCCTCGGCGCAGACGACCTTCAAGATGAACATCTCGGTGCCGCATGATTCGCATTACGGCGTCGCGGTCGACACGTTCGCAGCCGAGGTCGAGAAGCGCACCAACGGCCGCTACAAGATCCAGAATTTCTACGCCAGCGCCCTCGGCAACGAGCGCGAGGCCGTCGAGGCCATTCAGCTCGGCACGCTCGACCTGGCGGTGAGCTCGACCGGTCCGATTCCGAATTTCGTGCCGGAGTTGGCGATCCTCGACATTCCGTTCCTGTTCCGCGACTACGCCCATGCCCGCTCGACCCTCGACGGCCCCATCGGGCAGGAGATGCTGAAGAAGTTCGACGCCAAGGGCATCAAGGCGCTGGCCTGGGCCGAGAACGGCTTCCGGCACATGACCAACTCCAAGGTGTCGGTGAAAGGGCCCGACGATCTCAAGGGCCTGAAGATGCGTACGATGGAGAACCCGACGCACATCCAGGCCTATAAGGGCTTCGGCATCATCCCGACGCCAATGGCCATCAGCGAGGTGTTCACGGCTCTGCAGCAGGGCACGGTGGATGGTCAGGAGAACCCGCTGACCGTCATCACGGCCTGGAAGTTCGAGCAGGTGCAGAAGCATCTGTCGCTGACGGGCCACGTCTATTCGCCCGCGCTCTTCCTGATGAACAAGGACCTGTGGGACAAGCTGTCGGATGCCGACAAGCAGGCCTTCCTGGAGGCCGCGAAGGAAGGCGTTAAGGCGAACCGGGCGCGCGTCGACAAGGACGAGCAGAATGCCGTCGCCTATCTGCGCTCGAAGGGCATGGAAGTCGTCGAGGACGTCGACCGCGGCAAGTTCCAGGAAACGCTGAAGCCGGTCTTCGCCGAGTTCAACAAGAAGTTCGGCGAGGAAAACATCCGTAAGCTCCGCGAAGGCAAGTAAGCGAGCGATCGTGAATGGCGCATGGCGGACGTCTCATCCGCTGTGCGCCCTCGCACCGTTCGCTTGTTAACCGAGGCCGGACGTGTTCATCCGAAACGCCTTTCTCGCTGTCGAGCGGGTCACCACATCTGCCGCGATGTGGTTCGCCTGCGCCATGCTGATCGTCGCCTCGCTGGCGGGGTTCTACCAGATCATTTCCCGCTTCGTCATCGAGCAGCCGGCGGAATGGTCGGAGGTGACAGTCAGGTTTGCCCTCATCTGGATGGTGTTCATGGGCATTCCCACGGCCTTCCGGCAGGGCGCGATGATCTCCGTCGATCTGGTGTACCGGAAGTCCGGCCCTGGCCTGCGGCGGGTGCTCGATACGCTCATCCTCGTCACCAGCGCGACGCTGATGCTCGCTATTCTGTGGTGGGGCTACGAGTACACCTGGCGCACCCGCTTCCAGTCGATCCCCGGGCTCGAGTCTTTCACGATGATCTGGGCCTACTCCGCCATGCCCGTCGGAGCGGCGTTCTCACTGCTCGCGATCCTCGGGCAGTGGTTCGATCCCCGCCATCGTGAGCTCGAGACAGCTCAATAACGGCTTAAATTTCTTCGCAGACAAGGCCCGCTCATGTCCCTTGCGATGCTCGTCACCATGTGTCTCGGCTTCGCGCTGTCGATCTCCGTGGCAGTGTCGATCGGCTTGTCGGCACTGCTCGGCACATGGCTGTCGAACGTCAACATGCTGCTGACGGTGAAGGAGATCTACACGGCCCTCAACAAGTTCCCGCTCGCCGCCATCCCGTTTTTCATTCTCGCCGGCAACATCATGGAAACCGGCGGCATTTCGCGCCGGCTGGTCGATTTCGCGAAGTCGGTGGTCGGTGGCGTGCAGGGTGGCTTGTCAGCAAGCTGCGTGCTCACGTGCATGATCTTCGCCGCCGTCTCAGGATCGAGCGTCGCCACCACCTTCGCCATCGGTGCCATTCTCATCCCGGCGCTGGTACAGCACGGGTATCCGAGGACCTATGCGGCTGCTCTGCAGGCGACCTCCGCCGAGCTCGGCGTGATCATCCCGCCCTCGATCCCGATGATCATCTTCGGCGTTTCGGCCGAGGTTTCGATCGGCGAGCTTTTCATTGCGGGGATCGGGCCTGGTATTCTGATCAGCGGTGCCCTGATGGCCTTCGTCCTCATCTATGCGCGGATCAAGGGGCTCGGGAAGCAGGACAGGGACGGGCGGCTGCCGCTCTTCACTGCCACACGTAAGGCCGCGTTCGCACTCTTCATGCCGGTCATCATCCTCGGCGGCATCTATGGCGGTGTCTTCACTCCGACAGAGGCGTCGGTAGCGGCGGTGTTCTATGCGCTCCTCGTCGGCATGGTCGTGCACCGGGAAATCGGGTTCGCGGATCTCGGCCCGATCCTGCGCAAGTCGGTGCTGTCGTCGGCCGTCATCCTGTTCATCATCGCCAATGCCGGTCTCTTCAGCTACCTGATCACCCGCGCCGGCGTGCCGGACCAGATCGGCGCCTTCCTGCGCGCCAATCTCGACACGCCGCTGCTGTTCCTGCTCGGGGTGAACGTGGCGCTGTTCATCATCGGCATGTTCATCGAGACGTCGGCGGCGATCATCGTGCTGGCGCCGATCCTGGTTCCCGTTGCAGCGGGCTTCGGCATCGACCCGGTTCACCTCGGCGTCATCGTTGTCGTCAACCTGGCACTCGGCATGGTGACGCCGCCCTTTGGCGTCAATCTGTTTGCGGCATGTACAGTCGCAAAGATTTCGGTCGACGAAATCATCGGTAAGCTTGTCCCGTTCGTGCTGGTGGTCCTCGCCTGTCTTCTGTTGATCACATACGTGCCCGAGATCGCGCTCGGCCTGCGTGACGCTGTGTACGGGCAACCATCGTAACGACGCCTCACGAGACCAGGTGTCCTGGGTGCGCCTGGCTGGAACGATTGCCACCGGGCGAGGGTTGACCGGCAGGAGAACCATCTCGCAAGAGGGACCTGCCGGTCCATGAGCGATCAGCCTTGGGCGCCAGCGTTGCGTGAATTCGCGGCGTCGTCTCGCTTCAACGATCACGGCGGCATCGTCACCGACCTGGACGGGACTGCCGTTCACGAGCACGACGGCCGCGTCGCCATCCCTCATGGCGTCTCGCATGCCTTATCGCGGCTCAGCGACCAGGGCCGCCCCATCGTGATCAACACGTTGCGCTTTCCGATGAGCGTGATCGGAACCTTCGGCCAGGAGTGGTACGCCATCACCAACGCGCCGCTGCCGCTGATCTCGCTCAACGGCAGCCTGATCGGCCATCTCACCGAGAGCCCGGCCGGCGCAATCTGCTTCGACGAGATCGAGGCGCGCGTGCTGAGCCCCGGCCAGATCGAGGAGGTTCTGACCAGCATCGAGGAGGTGGTGCGTCTTGGAGTCGACCGGGTGCTCGTCTTCTTCTACCCGCGCGACTGGCGGCTCGGTGAGAAGATCTGGACGCCCCTGGCCGAGCATGTGCAGCACGTGCGTCACAAGTATCTAAGTGCTTCCGAGGTGTTCTGCGGCGACGTCGAGCGGCTGCGGACGAGGCTCGCTGAGTGCGAGATCTGCATGCTGTTCGTGCTGGTCGAGCGGGCCGGGGACGAGCTGATGGCCTATCAGCACACCAAACCATCGGACTTCATCACTGGCGCCGGCACCGACAAACGCGATGGCATGCGGCGGCTCGCAGCCCGCATGGGAACCGAGGTCGGCGAGTGGCTGGGCGCCGGAGACACGCCGATGGACACCTTCCTGCAGGATGTCGGGCTGGCCGTCGTCGTCGGTGGCCTGGATCTGGACTACCACGGCCGGCACCAGACCGTCAGGATCCGGGATTCTCTCGAGTTGGGGGCGCTGCTCTTCGAGCTCTCCGGTCTCAGACAACTCAAAGCGGCAGAGTAGAGCCCGTGCTGTCAGAGACATGGAGTGATCGACAGGCCCGGGCGATCGCCCGCAGCATCATCGAGTTCCACCTCAATTCGCCCCCCGATCGGCTCGTGGAAATGAGCGGTGGCCTCAGCAACTATGTCTATACCGCCTACCACCGCGAGGGTGCATTCATCATCCGTTTCAGCCCGGCTGCAGATAAGATCGAGGATTTCCTGAAGGAGCAGTGGGTGCTGGCCAAGGTGCGCGAAGTGGGCGTACCGACGCCAGAGGTGCTGCAAGTCGGGACCGAGCCGGTGTCGGTGCCCTACATGGTGGCGCGGCGCGTCGAGGGGCGGACGGCCGTCCACCATCAGCGGCGGATCGCGATCGCTCGGGAAATGGGCCGGCTGCTGGCCCTCATTCATACGATCCCGACCAACGGCTATGGCACGACCTTCGATTGGACGCAGAACGTCCTGTCGCGCAACGA
>JAEZHL010000422.1 GCA_023416575.1 Pseudomonadota bacterium | reverse complement strand
TCCTGGCCTCGCTGGATCTGCCGCGGCCCGCCGAGCTGGCGCGCGACCCACCAGGACGCGGTGTTCGGATCGAGCCTGACACGCTTGCCGGACGTCTTGAGACGCGTGAGCCGCTCCCCCAGCGTGCTGGGATCGCTCACCTTCGCGAAGGCCAGATGGGCTTTGGCTGCAGCATCGAGCTTTTGGCGAGAGATGAAGAGCTCGGGCTTGCCCTGTGCGGGGACGATGGCGAACGCGAGCGGCACCGGATTGTGCGCCACGTCGCTGCCGCGGATGTTGAACAGCCATGCAATGGAGTCGGGGAGCGTCAGCACAACCGCGTCCTGGGCCTCCGCCTTCAATTCCTTTTGCAGTGCAGCAATCTTGTCCTCTGCGGACTGCCCTGCATACTGCAGCGGGTGCGGATGAACCGGCCCGGCAGGTGGTGGCGGCCGGTCCGTCCAGAGCCGGTCGACGGGATTGCGGGCGAGCGCCTTGAGCTTGACCTTGCGATCTGCAAGGACGTCCGTGAGGCGCTCGATCTCGGCCACCGTATGCAGGCGCGGATCGAAGCCCACGACACCCTCCCGCTTCACATTCTGGCGGAGCCAGTCCGAGACGCTGGCCTGCGGCACCTGCAGGATTTCGAAGGTGACGGCATCGATCTGGCCGCGCGCCTGTACGGTATAACGTCCGTCCACGAACAACGCTGCTTTTTCTCGCAAAACAACGGCTGTTCCGGCCGATCCGGAGAACCCGGTCAGCCATTTGAGGCGCTCCGCCGACCTTGGAACATACTCCCCCTGATGCTCGTCCGCCCGCGGCACCAACACCGCATCGACGCCGAGCTCGGCCATCAATGCCCGCAGCCGCTGCACGCGCTCCGTTGCATCTTCGATAACGGCTGGCGCCTCAAAGCTCTGGAACATGAAGAACTCCCATGCCGTGCTCCGCCGATGTGCCCTCAGTCGACGGATCGAGTCGGATTCGTAACAGCTCCGCAGCCATCCCCTGCGACGAAAACGCTCCGCATGCATCCCGCGCATTGCTGCGTTGCAACGGTCCGTCTACCGCAAGTGCGAAGAAGAAGATACATACGTCTCAATCGCTGCAGAGGGCGGCACCCAGACCACCCCAGCAGCACTCTAACAGAGATGAGCTGAACATGAGCACCCCTATCACCTACGGCCTCGAGGCCATTCCCCAGACGTCAACCAGGTCGGCCGGCTGGCTGAAGCGCGCTTACGATCGGCTCCTTGCCGCTCGTGAAAGGCAGGCCACGATGTATGTGGTCAACTACCTTGCCGCACTGACTGACAACCGGCTGGCAGAAATGGGCTACACCGCGGAGCAGATCCGCGCGATCCGCGTCGATCGCAAGCTGCCGCAGCTGGCCGACTAACACTCCTTCGCTTTCCAAGAACCGCTAATCAGCGCTTCGGTCAGGTCTCCTGGCCGGAGCGCTTTTGCCCGACAAGAGAACGATCATGAGCACATCCTTCCATTCCGCGGCGCTCAACGCGCACGCCACGGCCTCGCATCAAGCTTCAACACTCGGTCAAGTCCTGCTGCAGCGCGTTCACGCCATTGTGGCCCGCGTGCGCAGGGCCAATGAGGAGCGCCGCGTCCGGGAGCACCTCGCCGCACTCCCCGACTCACTGCTGCGCGATATCGGCATAGCCGATCACGAGATCCATCGCATCCGCGCCTGCGAGCGCTTCACGCCGCAGGCTTGGGCCCGGCGCATGAACCCGGCGCGGCCTTACTGGGATATCTAGAGTCTTCCCGGCCCCCTCGAGGCGCCGGGAAGTCTCACGACCTGGTTAGGGGGTATCTCGCCCGATCAATCTCTGACCAAGGTCAGAGTCGACCAGCCAGCCAGGCGGCGATGATTGACGAGAGAGAACCCATGAGAGCGGTAGGCGGCCGCCACCTGCGGCGCCTGCCGAACCAATAGTCCGGACAATACCGCGACACCGCCTGGAACCGTCACTCTCGCCAGGTCCGGAGCAAGCTCGATCAGCGGGTCGGCGAGAATGTTCGCCAGGATCAGGTCGCAGCGCGGGGCCAGGGTCCGGCCTCGGGGTACGCCGTGCGCGACGCCGAAACGGATCCGCCCCCCGACCCGATTGAGCGACGCGTTGGCGCGCGCGACCTCGACTGCCAATGGGTCGTTGTCGCTGGCTTCGACCCGAGCCTTCGGCAGCGCGCGCGCCGCCGCGATCGCGAGCACGCCAGAGCCGCAACCAAGATCGAGCACCCGCGCGAAAGCGCGCCGGCGCGTCAGCGTATCGATGGCCAGCAGGCAGCCTTGCGTCGTCGCGTGATGCGCGGTGCCGAATGCCTCCCCCGCATCGATGAGCAGCGTGTTCGGGCCCTGCGGCACCAAGCCGCGGTCATGACTGCCATGAACGGTGAAGCGACCCGCAGTTACCGGCGGCAGCGCTGCCTGTGAAACCGCGACCCAGTTCTCGTCCGGCACCTCGAATACCGAGATCTCCGGCACTGCAAACGGTATTACCGTGGCGAGCTGCTGGCTCAGGCTCGCGGTGTCGGGGCGGTCGGGATAGTATCCTTCGACGACCCAGCCGGCGCCCGCCTCGAATTGCGTCACGGCGTCGGGGGTTGGAGCGACCAGCTCCGACAGCACGCCGATCAGCGTGCGCGCCCTGTCCTGGTCGTCGACTGCGATCGTGATCTTGTAAGACGGCATTCCAGTTTTCTCTCGTCACGCGCTGTTCGACAACCGGGAGGGCGGTCGAGGTAGCGCGCGGCGGCGGCCTTGTCGAGCTGTCAAAGCGTCAGGCCAGGCCGCCGGTCCCGTCCAGCATCTCGCTCCCCTCCCCGATGCCAGTGCCGGGCAGCTCGTCGAGGAAGGCGTCCCACTTGCGGTCAATGTGCGTCGCGGCCCGGTCCGGCGGCATGGTCCGGAACATTCCGTCGGGCTGCTCGCGCACGATCCCCTCCTCGATCAGCCGCCCGAGCGCGTCGGAGATGTCGAAATCGACGTCGATCCCGAATGTCTCGGCCATATACTGCTCGATGGCGCGATCCACTGCGGGCAAGTCGACCCGGTTCACGCGCTGCCGCGCGAGGACCGAATAGAGCAGGATCTCCTCCTTCAGATCCTCCTCGGCCGCCCGGCTCGCCAGCTTCACGAGAACCCCCCGGTTGTCTCCCATCGCATGGAAGTAGAGGTTCTGCGCCATGATGACCATGTAGCGCTGCCGTTGGTTGAGGAAGCTCATGCACTGGCGGAAGGCAACGCCACCGAGCCCGAAGACGGCGCCGGCCGCTGCGATGGGATTGCTGCCGATGAGTGCGATCTTGCCGGCGGCCGTGAACGCACCCACGCCGAGGCCGGCGCCGCTGGTAAGTCCCAGCTTAATCTTGTCGAACGGCCGGAAGTTCACCCGCGTATTCGGAAAGACCATCTCGATGTCTGTGCGCGGGATATTCTTGAACAACTTCATGTAGATGCAGTCATCCCGCACCTCCGGCGCCAGGAGACTGCGAGACTGGCGGACGATCCGTGTCGCCTGCCGCCGCGTCATCTTTCGATCCTGCATCAGCTCTGCGATGCGCTTCGCTTCCGACTTCAGTTTGAAGAGCACGAAAAGCCGGCGGAAGATCGGAACGGTGACCTCCTGCTTTCGCATGAAATTGCGGAGGTTGCGGCGCTGGTCCGTCCGGGTCGACGCGCCACGATAATAGACGAGCAGCTCCTCGAACGCGCCGAGATCGACTTGTAGATCAAGCCCATAATGGCTCTCACGCGTCAGGATGAGCTCCATCTGCAGCAAGTCGATCCGCGTGTAGTTGGCCTGTGTCAGCAGATAGCGCACACCTGCCACGACCCTCTGCTGCAGCACCCTGCGCTCGCTATCGCTATAGGTGCGCGTGATGAGCAGGTCGCTATCGGGGCTGAACGGCTCGTAATCCTGCTCGAGCGCCAGCAATCTGGCGCCATATTGCTGCTGGCGCCAGTAGTCGAGATATCGAAAAAAGCGACGGACATGAGCAGCTTGGTCATGCCAGATCGCCGGATCCGCCAGTCGATCAATGAGGGCGAATCTGGTAATCGGGATGAATCGCTCGCGCGTATCGATCGCGGGCATTTCGGGAGGTTGTCTCGTCGTCTCAGCGCTCCGTCCGTACTCCGTTGAGGCAAGGACTCCGGTGGCCTTCGAAGCTGTGGGCATGACGACCGCCTCCCCTTATGCCGCGCTCGCGCGTTTACTCCGTTGTCGGAGAGCCAAGTCGAGACTTCTAAGGGGCCGGAACTCCGATTGTCGAGCCCGACGGCTGCACATCTGGACAAATCATCGAAATAGAAGGTGGCTTGGTCAAACCATATAAACGTTACGAGCAAATGGCTGTTGCGTCTGCTTTGCAACATTTGCAATATCCGACTCCGTCACAGTGATGCCGCTCTTGCGTACGAGATAGGCTGCATGCTGTCCTGCGGGGCATGGGGGCTGCTTGTGCATCGACGGTTTCTTGAGCCGTACTTTGTCGCGTTGACTGTACTGCTGGCGTTAGTGGCTGGCGGAGCGTCGGCGCGCGAAGGCGTCAGTTTGCCGGTGAGCTGCGAGGTCAACTCCGACCGCGTGATCCTGCAGCCGTCGCCGCCGGTTGCCTATGAAATCGTCTCGGAGCGCACGCGCGAGGTCTACTCCGCATGTCGCCCTGACAGCCCGACCGCCTGCAAGCCGATCCTGATCTATCGCTTCGACGTCGCCTGCGGCGACGAGCGAGTTCAATGGATGGATCTTGCCGCCGCGCTTCTGTCCACGCGTGGCAACCAGGTGTCGATCAAAGACGATCGCCTGCACATCCGGCCCCGCCCAGCCTCGGGGCTCGGCAAGTGCGACAGCGCCGATCCGGCGTTTTCGTTCATGAAAATCTGTGACCCTTGGGTCCAGGAGCCAAGCTCTACGTCTGAATGGATCCTGCCGCCGGGATTTGCGCCGGTTCATGAGGTCGGCGCACGCTTCCTGGAGCTGCCCCCGGCCGAAGTAACGCCCCCGGCACCCGTCGCAGCTGCCGAGCCGACACCCAATGTCGTCCAACCCGCCATCGAGTTCGAGGCCCCAACTCCGGTGATCGTCGCTGAGTCGACCACCACGGAGGCGATTGAGCCGGAGCAGGAAGTGGCAGCGGTTGAGAGCGCGCCACCGCAGACGGCAAGCGCCGATGTTGCCGCAGCAGCCGCAGAGCCACCTCCGGCACTGAGCTATCTTGGCCGCGGTGAAGCGCTCCCCGTGCCACCTGAGCCGAAATCACCCGATGCTCAGATTGCATCATCATCAAAATCCGACATTTCCCCAAGCCACCGTGATGCTCCCGCTCCCCTATATGCAGGCGAGCGTGATCTGCGCATGGTCTCGCCGATGGGCTGGTCCACGTCGATGGCTGCTGCGGTCGAGGAGGATGTCATCCCTCCACAGCAGCCCATGCTCCAGTACTTGAGCATGCTCAAGGATTTCGGAGCGAAGCTCGCCGCCACGGTCGATCCCTATTTCACTTCGCTCCAGGTGTTCGCGGGCCGCCTGTTACAACTCCGGCCGGAGCAGGAGTTCACCGCGGCCTTGAT
>JAEZHL010000402.1 GCA_023416575.1 Pseudomonadota bacterium | reverse complement strand
CCGCAGCAGTGGCTCACTCAATGACGTGATCAAGGGCTCGCTGCCGTTCGTGCTCGTCATGATGATGCTGATCGGCGTGCTCGCGGCCTTCCCGGGCCTGGTGCTGTGGCTGCCTAATATGTTCGGCTAAACAAACGGAGTGCACCTCGTGCTGACCTTCGACCGTTTCTGGGGCGATCGCCATGATCGCGTCGCCGTAGAGATCAATACGCTGATCGTCGCCGGCTGGGTTGGCCGCGACATGCACGCCATCGAGCATCATATCGAGGAGCTGGCGGCCATCGGTGTGCCGCGGCCGAGCAGCGTGCCGCTCTTCTACCGTATCGGGACCGGCCAACTCAGCCAGACGACGCATCTGCAGGTGCTGGGTCCGGACACCTCGGGCGAGGTCGAGCCCGTGGTGGTCGCGACGGCTGACGGCCTCTGGGTCACCGTCGGCTCCGATCATACCGACCGCAAGGCCGAGGCCGCTGGCGTGGCCCTGTCGAAGCAGCTCTGCTCCAAGGTGGTCGGCACCGCACTCTGGCGCTACGACGAGGTCGCGCCGCACTGGGACAGCCTGAACTTGCGCGCCTGGGCGACCATCGATGGTCAGCGCGTGCTCTATCAGGAGGGCCCGGTCTCCGGCCTGCGCAGTCCGGCCGCCCTGATGCAGCGCTACGGCAACAGCCCGACCCTGTCTCCCGGCACTGTGATGTTCGGCGGCACGCTGGGGGCGATCGGTGGCATCCGTCCCGCCACCCGCTTCGAGATGGAGCTGGAAGACCCGGTGCTCGGGCGCACGCTGACGCATGGCTACGACATCGAGGTTCTGCCGGTCGTCGCCTGATCTCGCCGGCGCGCGACCAGCATCCCCTCGGAAGTTGCGATCCCATGCATCCGCTGCGGTCCCGCACGAGACCGCAGCCCTTCCCGGATCAAGCCGCCAATTTCTCTGACGCCAGCCGGAGCGCGATCTCGCGCGTTCTCCGCATGGCCGCGTCGACGGACCGTTCGTGTCGTGCGTCCTTGAACTCCTGGTATTCGATGGCGACGGTCTCGATCTCCCGCGAGTCGACCCCGAAATAGTGCGCACACGCTGCAATGGCCGGATCGAAGCAGTTCATATGGGCTCTCACACCGCCTGCCTCGAACCCGAACTCGCCACGCGACGACAGGACGACCAGTCTCTTGCCCGAGAGAATTGGGCGGATCGGGAAATCTCCCCGCGAGAGGTTGAAAGAGAATGTCCGGCCAATCCGGGCAATTTGATCGATCCATCCCTTGAGGGCCGTGGGCAAACCGTAATTATACATCGGCGCGCCCATCAGAATGATATCAGCCCTCATCACTTCGTCGATCAATCGGTCTGACAGCGCCAATCGCTCCTCCATCCACGCTTCGCGAGCCTGCGGCGGCGTGAAGGCGGCGTGAATGAAACGATGGTCGATCGCCGGGATCGGCTCGCGCCCGACATCGCGAACGATGACTTTCGTATCCGGCGCCACCTGCAGAAATTCTCTGACGAAGATGCCTGTCAGTTTCCGGGTCAGGGAGCGATCCTCCAACTGCGCGCTGGCATCAACCCGCAACAACGTCGTCATGCGCTGGTCTCCTTAGCCGTGAACACGCCAGCGCAGCTATCAGGCTTGGAAAGCCTTGGCCAAAGCGTATATCTCAGGGGTAAGATGAATGAAATTCATCATCAGGCACGCGCCACATCCTCAGGAGGTGCCTCCGTGCGAAGGCTTCCGCCACTTCACGCACTGCGCGCGTTCGAGGCCGCCGCCCGCCATCTGCATTTCGCTCGAGCAGCGGAGGAGTTGAACCTCACACCGACTGCAATCAGCCACCAGGTGCGGCAATTGGAAGAAATTCTAGGAATAGAATTGTTTCGCCGTCATCCGCGTCCGGTACGCCTTACAGCGGCCGGCGAAAAACTGTTTCCGGTATTGAGAGAGTCCTTCGACCGGATCGCGGCAACCATCGCGCAACTGACTGTCGACAGCTGGAACGAGCCGCTGCGCCTCTCCGTCACGATGGCCTTCGCCAGCAAGTGGCTGATGCCGCGTCTGCCGCACCTGCGCCAACAGACGGGGCTGACCGTCATCGTCGAGGCGGAGGACCGTGTCGCCGACCTGCATGCCTCGGGCATCGACATGGCGATACGCTATGCCGAACGGCCAAATCCAGAGGCCGAATGGCATCGGCTGTTTCCAGACCGGATCGTGCCTGTATGCGCTCCAAGCCTGATCGCCAACCGAAATCAGCTCTCACCAGAGCAAATACTGAAGCTGCCCCTCCTGCACTACCGCTGGAGATCCGGCTCGGCGAACGCGCCGAATTGGGAGCGCTGGCACGCACATGCCCGGGCTGAGGGAAAGCTGCCGCGCGTCGTCCAGATATTCTCGGAAGAAATTCACGCCATCGACGCAGCCCTGGCGGGTCAGGGCGCAATCCTGGCCTCTGAGCACCTCGTCAGGGACGAGGTCACCGCAGGCGCGCTGACTGTGCTATCCGACGTTTCTCTGCCGGGTTTGACGTACTGGGCCGTGTTCCTGCCCAGCCATCCAGGCCAGGATGCGCTGGAAACGTTGCTGAACTGGTTCCGGCAGCAAGCGTGAATGGCACCCACCCGACGCCCACTGCACACGCGCGCAGCAAATCCGGTCGAGTCCGGCGGCATCGGGATATAAACGGGCGGCGCGTCATAGGTAGCGCATACTGCGCCAAGCATATCGCTCATTTGCAATACGGTTGTTACGCAAAAACTTGGCGAACAGAACCGTAACCTGAGCGGTCGAACTGCAGAAAAGCCTTGATGCTTCAAGGCTTTTCTAGAGTTGCATTGGCGCCCCGTAGGGGACTCGAACCCCTGTTACCAACGTGAGAGGCTGGTGTCCTAGGCCACTAGACGAACGGGGCGGCGCCGTGGGCGGAAGCTATAGGTGACTGTCGGGCTGCGATCAAGCGGCTTATTTGATCAATCTGCTCTTGCGTGCAATTTGTCCCATGTTACCCGCCCCGGACGGGCGACGCGGCTTACTGCCGGGGCGCTTCAGGTTGAAAACCGATGCGGCTCACGACTTGGCCCGTGGTCAGGTTTATGATGATGAACCCTGTCTGCTGCGAAGACTCGAACTGGACCGTCATGCGATCGCCCGAAACAGTCGTGTTGCGAATCACAGCGCCGGGCGGCAATGCCACAGTGAGTTCCTTCGGCGCGGGCGCGCTGAGACCCCTCCCCGGCTGGGTCGCGAGATAGGCGATCCGCCCGATCACCACGGCGAAGCCGGCCAGAAGCAGAACGCCTAATGAGATGACGACGATCTTGAGCATACGCACCTGGCGCGCGTCAGCCTCCTGGGATGGATCGGTGCCGTTGCCCGCTGGCTCGGCTCGGCCGGGTGTCGTCATACGCTGCTATCCTCGTTGGGGAGCGCTGCTGAACCGATGAGGAAGCTTCCCGAGCACCTGCATCTCGAGGTGCCACCCGAGTCTGGGGGCGAGCGCCTCGACCGGTTCCTTGCGTCGCGGTTGGAAAATTTCAGCCGTTCCCGCATCCAGGCCCTGATTCGAGCGGGGCACGTCCGCGATCGGCGCGCGACGATAGAAGACCCCGGCGCCAGGGTCAAACCCGGCGACGCCCTGACAGTCGAGGTCCCGCCGCCAGAGCCCGCGGAGCCGGCGGGAGAGAAGATGGACCTTGCCATCGTCTTCGAGGACGAGGATCTGATCGTCATCGACAAGCCGGCCGGTCTCGTCGTCCACCCGGCGGCAGG
>JAEZHL010000372.1 GCA_023416575.1 Pseudomonadota bacterium | reverse complement strand
TGAAATGCTCCAGGTAAACCGGAACGATCGATTCCGCGGTATGCAGGCGCGACACCCCGAGCCCTTGGAGGTTACGCCCCTCCTGCTCGGCGGCGGCACTGACGACGTTGTCCCTCTTGAGCAGCCGAACCTGATCGAGCGTGAAGGGCCGGATGCTGTTGGGCAGCGGCCATGTGAGCGCAGCCATGAGATTCGCCGTCCAGAACGGAATGTGTAGGTAGAACCGGCGGCGACCCGTCCATTCCTGCGTTTTGTCGAGCAGCTGGCGAAACGAGAAGATCTCCGGCCCACCGGCTTCATAGGCGGCGCCAAGCGTCCCACTTCCCTCGACGGCGTTGGCGATGGCGCGGCCGAGATCACCCGCATAGACCGGCTGGAAGCGGGTCCGGCCGCCGCCGATCAGCGGCAGAAACGGGCTGAAGCCCGCCATCGACGCGAACCGGTTGAAGAAGTCGTCCTCAGGACCGAACACCACCGAGGGGCGGATGATGATAGCCTCGGGGAACTCCTCGAGCACCGCGCGTTCGGCCTCCGCCTTCGTGCGGGCATAACGCGAAGGGCTCTGGAGATCAGCACCGATTGCCGAAATATGTACGAACCGCTTGGCGCCGGCCTCCCGTGCCGCCCTGGCCACCGCCCGCGATCCTTCGACGTGAACGGCCTCGAACGACTGGCGCCCCACAGGGGCCAGGATCCCGACGGCATTGACCACCGCCTTCGCATCCCGGACCGCATGCGCGACCGACTCGGGAAAGCGCACGTTGGCCTGCACGGCATGGATCTGCCCGAGCCGCCCCATCGGCTGCAGATACCCTGCCAGGTCCGGCCGGCGCACGGCGGCCCTGATACGCCATCCCCGCTCCGCCAAGTGCTGAACCGCATAGCGACCCAGGAACCCCGATCCGCCAAAAACGGTCACCAGTTCGCCGAGCACCAGGTGTGAAGACATTGTGCGCCGTTCTCCCACGACGAGCCGAATTTCGTGGGGCAGCAATACACAGCCCGCGTTCCCGTGTGAAGTCGGCCAAGTGTGATTGACAAGCGCGCCGACCGGCTCTAACTGATGAGCCCACTTGCCCAGGTGGCGGAATTGGTAGACGCACTAGTTTCAGGTACTAGCGGGTAACACCGTGGAGGTTCGAGTCCTCTCCTGGGCACCATCACTCAGTCAAGTCCTTGGCTGAGTTTAGGTTTTAAGCACAATGTGATTTCTGCGCGCCCAACTTGCACACAGGGCTGGCCACATGGTGCTTCGGATGAACCGTCCCGTCAGGCGACTCGGACCGTCCTTCTCTTTCTTCTGAAATCCAGTTCCTGCCGACCTCCAGCGTCTTGCAAGGACGGACCAATCTAAACGAAGCTGACCTACGCTGAGGTTGGAGCGATGCTGGCGCTAAGTCCAGTCAGCGGCGCTGAACAGAACAGCTTCTGATCATGACGAATGAAATCCCGAACAGCGGTCTCGCTCCACTGGACCCGCAGCTCACCGGCAACGTGGGTTTGTACTACTGCTGTTATCGGCTCTCGCTTCTCGGCTGGAACGTCATGCCCACCGCGCGGAACGCCCGGGGTGTGGACATCATCGCATACAGCCGGGACGCATCCCGCTTCGTAGGAATTCAGGTCAAGGCCCTGAGCAAGCGGAACCCGGTTCCCCTCGGGACCTCGCTAGACAAGATCATGGGCGACTATTGGGTGATAGTTAACAAGATCACTTCGCAGTCGCCTTCGGCCTTCATCCTCCTACCCTCAGAGGTCCGCGACCGAGCACATCGCGGCGAGAAGGACGGGCGCGTGTCCTTCTGGTTGCAACCCGGCGACTACGAACAGAACCCGTTCCGGGAGGCATGGGAGCGGATCGGGCACGGCGACCTTGGACTCACGCATACAAGATCTGGCGGCCTATGATTGAGCCCCCACTCGCCTGATGCCACCGATCAGCCGTTCCGCAGCATTTCAATCACTGCAGAACGACGATGGCGGCCCAATTCGGCGAGAACCGATTAACCGGCTCCTTCAAGACCAATCAAAGATCAAATGCTTCGCGCCTCCAATGGCGAAGGCCATGGAATCCCGATGGCGGCTCCCGCTGCGCACGCGAAATCACTTCCTCACCAGAATGACTGGACACGCCCCCTACGGACTTTTTGATGGCACGTCGTACAATTGGAAGGTTCCAGTTGCCACGACTTGAGAGTGGGCGATGCGAAGCGACTGAAGTCGCTAGCGGATGGAGACCTGCACCTCGTTGACTGCCATACGAATGCATGTATCAGTGCGGAACATGAAACGACCTGGAGAAGCGCCCGTGAGAAGATACTCAAGGACTTTCGCTGCGACGGCTGTTGTTTTGAATGCCCTTGCCGCGCTCGTGTTTTCTGGCAAAATTCAATCCGCTGAAGCCTATCCGGACCGGCCGATAACGGTCATAGTTCCCTATCCGGCTGGTGGCGGAACGGACATCGTAGCAAGAACGCTCTCATCTCTTCTCGAGCAAGAGCTCGGCGTTCCGATCAACGTTGTGAACCGGGGCGGTGGCGGCGGTCTCATCGGCACTCAGGCCATCGCTGAGGCTAAACCCGACGGGTACACGCTCGGCGTCATCGCCAGTGACGTCAGCCTCTATAAGCCGCAGAAACTGGGTGATTTGACCTATGAGAAGCTCACTGCCATCGGGCAGACGAACGAGCTCCCATCGGGACTTACGGTTATTTCCTCTTCGCCCTATAAAACGGCGGCCGAGCTGATCGCAGACATAAAGGCGAAGCCGAATACGCTGAAAGGTACCGGCGCACCTCCGAACCTCAATTGGCACATCGCCTATGCCGGGTTGATGCTGGGGCTCGACATCAATCCACAGTCGGTGATCTGGGTTCCTACTCAGGGTGGTGCGGCAGGCCATCTCGATGTTGCGGCCGGCAACTCGACCTTTACGACAGCCTCACTCGCCGAAGGCCGCGCATTGATCGAGTCGAATAAGCTGCGTCCCCTGGCCGTACTTGCAAACAAGCGGCTCGAGATGTTCCCGGATGTGCCGACCGTCAAAGAGGCGCTCAACGTCGATTGGAAGTTCAGCCTCTGGCATGGGCTCGTCGGTCCCGCCAATCTGCCCCAGAAGGTTCTCGACGTCATCGTGCCTGCGATGGAGAAGGTGGTTAAGAAGGACGAATTCCGGAAGCCTCTTCAGGAGCGCGGATTCACGCTCGTTTATCGCAATCCTGCCGAATTCCGGGAATTCATGGCGTCCGACCTGAAGGAAATGGAAGGCGTACTTTCGGCGCTGAACAAGTAAGCCTCTCGGCCCCACCATGCGCATTGGAAACGGCCTATTCGGCCTCTTCTTCGTAATCTTTGCCGCGGGCGTGCTAATGCACGTTCGCGGCTTCCCAACTTTGCCCGGGCAATTCTATGGTCCAGGATTCTTTCCGGCCGTCTTGCTCGTCGCGCTCCTCCTCTGCGGAGGCGCTTTGCTCGTGCGGAGCGTTCAGCAATCCTCAGAGGGCGAGTTCAGTATTGCCGCGCCAGCTTGGCGCGTGTCGCCGCGGAAATCTATTGGCGCGGCGATGCTTCTGGGCTTTGTCCTCTTGTTCTACCTCGCGGGCGATTGGATTGGATTCGTTCCCCTCACATTCGGGACCCTTCTGATCCTCTATCTCTGGCTTGGTCGCGGCGTCGCCTGGTCTCTCGGACTTTCAGTCACTCTTACTCTTCTGATCGAGGCGCTTTTTCGCAAACTCTTGAGAGTGCCCCTTCCCGAAGGTTGCTTTCCCACCCTGTGGTGAATTGAATGGATGCTTTACTGCAAGCGGTCGTGCTGGTCAGCGATCCCGCGCCCCTGATATCGCTCGTCCTTGCCTGTCTGTTCGGATTCATCCTAGGCGCATTGCCGGGCCTTACAGCCACCATGGCTGTGGCGCTGCTGGTCCCGATCACTTTTTTCCTAAGCCCGGTTGCAGCAATTGCTTCAATCGTTGCTGCGGCAGCTACAGCGATTTTCGCCGGGGACATTCCCGGAGCGTTGTTGCGCATGCCTGGCACACCTGCATCTGCCGCTTATGTAGACGATGCACACGCACTCACCCGCCAGGGTAAGGTTGGGCTGGTGCTTGGGCTTAATGCTCTCTGCTCCACGATCGGTGGTGTCTTCGGCACGATCGTGCTGGTGTTGTTTGCGCCGGTGCTGGCCAACTTCGCTCTCAAGTTCAGCACATTCGAGTTCTTTTGGCTGGCTTGCCTCGGCCTCACCTGCTCCGTGTTCGTCAGCACCGAGGATTCGCTGAAAGGCGCGATCTCCTTGGTGCTCGGAGTTCTCATCGCCACCGTCGGGATGGATTACACGACGGGTTTCCCACGTTTCACTTTCGGGAACGCGAATCTCTATGACGGGATCAGTTTTATCCCGGCCCTCATTGGTATGTTCGCCCTCGGTGAGATCATCAGGACGGTGC
>JAEZHL010000298.1 GCA_023416575.1 Pseudomonadota bacterium | reverse complement strand
CCTGAGTGCTGCGATTTCGTCCTCGCGGTAGCCGAGCACGTCGCGCAGCACCTCGTCCGTGTGCTCTCCGAGAAGGGGCGAGCGCTTCACGTCGGCCGGGCTTGCCGACAGCTTGATGGGATTGCCGACCGTCAGATAGTTGCCGCGCGTGGGGTGCTCGACCTCGACTATGGTGCCCGTCGCGCGCAGCGACTGATCCTCAGCCAGTTCCTTCATCGACAGGATCGGGCCACACGGGATGTCGTACTTGTTGAGGATCTCCATGGCCTCGAACTTAGTCTTGGTCGTGGTCGACTGCTCGATCCGGTGGAAGATTGCCGTGAGCCGCGGCAGCCGTGCCTTGGGTGTCGCGTAGTCGGGATGCGTCTTCCACTCCGGCTCGCCGATCACATCGCAGATCTTCTCCCAGACCGGCGCCTGGGTGATGAAGTAGATGTAGGCGTTCGGATCGGTTTCCCAGCCCTTGCACTTCAGGATCCAGCCCGGCTGGCCGCCGCCCGAGGCGTTGCCGGAGCGCGGCACCGCCTCACCGAACTCCTTACCCTCGCCGAACTGCGGATACTCTGACAGCGGTCCATGCGCGAGGCGCTGCTGATCGCGCAGCTTGACGCGGCAGAGATTCAGCACGCCATCTTGCATCGCGCAGGTGACACGCTGCCCACGACCCGAGTGCGTGCGGTGATAGAGGGCCGTCACGATGCCGAGCGCCAGATGCAGGCCCGTGCCGCTGTCGCCGATCTGGGCGCCGGTGACGAGCGGAGGGCCGTCATCGAAGCCGGTCGTCGAGGCGGCGCCGCCCGTGCATTGCGCGACGTTCTCGTAGACTTTGCAGTCCTCGTAGGGGCCGGGGCCGAAACCCTTGATCGACGCATAGATCATGCGCGGGTTGAGCTCCTGGATTCGCTCCCAGGAGAAGCCCATGCGATCCAGCACACCCGGCGCGAAGTTCTCGACCAGCACGTCGCAGGTCTTGATCAGGCGCTCGAGCACCTCCTTGCCCTTGGCGTGCTTGGTGTCGAGCGTGATCGAGCGCTTGTTGTGGTTCAGCATCGTGAAATAGAGGCTGTCCACCTTTGGGATGTCCTGGAGCTGCCCGCGCGTGATGTCGCCGACGCCCGGCCGTTCCACCTTGATGACATCAGCGCCGAACCAGGCGAGCAACTGTGTGCATGTCGGTCCGGACTGCACGTGCGTGAAGTCCAGGATTCGAACCCCTTCGAGGGCTTTCATGATTGACCTCCCTATTTCTTTTTCACCACGCTTTGTGGGTTGAGATTGCCGATGCGACCGCTCTCGCTGCCGGCCGCCGGGTCGATGACCGCGTTGATCAGCGTGGGCTTGCCCGATGCCATGGCCGCCTCGACGGCGCGCTTGAGCTCGTCCGGCGTGGTCGCCTGAACGCCGACTCCGCCAAACGCTTCCATCATCTTGTCGTAGCGGGAGCCCGCGACGAAGACGGTCGTGGCCGGGTCGGTGCCGCCGGAGGGATTGGTGTCCGTTCCGCGATAGATGCCGTTGTTGTTGAACACCACCACACACACCGGCAGATTGTACCGGCAGATGGTCTCGATCTCCATGCCGGAGAACCCGAAGGCGCTGTCGCCCTCGACGGCCAGCACCGGCTTGCCGGTCTCGATCGCCGCGGCGATGGCGAAGCCCATGCCGATGCCCATCACACCCCACGTGCCGACGTCGAGGCGCTTGCGCGGCTGATACATGTCGATCACGCCGCGCGCGAGGTCGAGCGTGTTGGCGCCTTCGTTGACGAGGATGGCGTCGGGACGCTCCTTGATGACGGCACGCAGGGCACCGAGAGCACCATGGAAGTCCATCGGCGCCGAATTCTTCATCAGCTTCGGCGCCATCTTGGCGATGTTCTCTTCCCGCTTCGTCTTGACGGCAGAGATCCAGTCAGCGGGCGGCGCCGGCCAATTGCTGTCCATTCCGTCGAGCAGGGCCGAGACGCACGAGCCGATGTCGCCGACCACGGGAGCCGCGATCTCGACGTTAGAGTCCATCTCCTTCGGCTCGATGTCGATCTGGATGAACTTCTTCGGCGCAGTGCCCCAGGCCTTGCCCTTGCCGTGCGACAGGAGCCAGTTGAGGCGGGCGCCGATGAGCATCACGACATCGGAGTCCTTCAGCACCGTCGAGCGCGCCGCACCGGCGCACTGCGGATGCGTGTCTGGCAGCAGGCCCTTGGCCATGCTCATGGGCAGGAAGGGAAGGCCGGTTCTTTCGACGAAAGCGCGGATCGCGTCGTCGGCCTGCGCGTACGCCGCGCCCTTGCCAAGGATGATGAGGGGACGCTTGGCGCCCTTCAGCACGTCGAGCGCGCGCTTGACGGCATCGGGAGCAGGGATCTGGGCAGGAGCCGGGTCGATGACCTTGACGAGCGACTTGGCCCCGGCTTCCGCAGCCATCACCTGCGGGAACAGCTTGGCTGGCAGGTCGAGGTAGACGCCGCCGGGCCGGCCAGAGACGGCAGCCCGGATCGCGCGCGCCACGCCGATGCCGATGTCCGCCGCGTGCAGCACGCGGAAGGCCGCCTTGCACAGAGGCTTGGCGATGGCGAGCTGGTCCATCTCCTCGTAGTCGCCCTGCTGCAGGTCGACGATCTCCCGCTCGGACGAGCCGCTGATCAGGATCATCGGGAAGCAGTTGGTCGTGGCGTTCGCGAGTGCCGTCAGACCATTGAGGAAGCCCGGAGCGGATACGGTGAGGCAGACGCCGGGCTTCTTCGTCAGGAAGCCCGCGATCGCGGCGGCATTACCCGCATTCTGCTCGTGACGGAAGGAGATGACGCGGATCCCGGCCGCCTGCGCCATGCGGCCCAAGTCCGTGATCGGGATGCCGGGTACGCCGTAGATGGTCTCGATGCCGTTGAGCTTGAGCGCATCGATGACGAGGTGGAAGCCATCCGTCAGCTCTTGCTCATCTGCAGCCTGGGCCTCAATGCCTTGCACTGTTGAGGACATTTCACTCCTTCCTGGGAAAGTCTTTCCGCTAGTCGAGATCTACGTATCGTTCCACGTGGTCGCGAAGCCTGAGCGTGTGCTCACGCACCAAGCGCTCTGCGCGTTCCGTATCGCGTGCTTCGAGCGCGGCCACGATCTCCCTGTGGTCGACGACCGAGCGTTTGGCCCGATCCTGCTCGAAAATCGTCCGCTGCCGGATCGCGCGCACGTGGAAGAAAAGCCTGTCCGTCAGCTCACGGATAAGCTCGCATTTGCCAAGGCCGATGATGGCTTGGTGAAATCGGATGTTGGCGTCGGAGTACTCGCCCATCTTGCGGGCGACCTCGTCGGTGGAGAACGCATCGATGAGCTCGTGCAGCCTGGCAAGCTCCTCGTCGGCTGCCTCCTTCGTTGCAAGGCGCGCGGCCATGCTCTCGAGCGCCGCCCAGACCGTGATCATCTCCAGGATCTCGGCCTTGGTCTTGCGAACGATGTAGATGCCGCGCCGGGCGACGATGCGGACGAGCCCCTCCTGATCGAGTTGCGCCAGGGCTTCCCGCAACGGTGTGCGGCTGACACCGAACTGCGCCGAAAGCTGGCGCTCGTCGAGCCGCAGCTCCGCGTTGCTGTCATAGATATTCATGTTCAGGATGGCGGTGCGCAGCGCCTCATACGCCCTCGACTTGAGGCTCTGCGCCTCGCCAAGCGGCGTGATTCTGAGCTGCGTAGGGGCCATCCGGACGCCTTGAGAGATTTGGTTCTGGTATACCATACACCAGAGCGCCCGCAGCCGGCAAGGTGGGTTGCGGACAGGAAGCCCTTTCCGGGATGCCAATTCCAAAGCCGCTTGGATGGCTGCAGCCCAATTCACCAGGGAAAGCGAAAAGACAGAAAGCGGAATGACAGCATTGCGCGGGTGGTCGTTGCGGGTATATGGTATACCAGTTTGACCTCGAAATAGGGGCTGAACAAACAGGGCAAAAGACCCTGACCACGAGAGAGGAAACGTTCATTGCAAGAGATCGCCTCGCTTTTGCAGGGCTTCGCGGTCGTATTGACCCCGTTCAACCTGCTTCTGATGCTCGTTGGCATCCTTCTGGGCGTCATCATCGGTGTTTTGCCCGGCCTCGGCGGCGCGAATGGCGTCGCGATCCTCCTCCCGCTCACGTTCTCGATGCCACCGACCTCAGCAATCATCATGCTGAGCTGTATCTATTGGGGAGCGTTGTTCGGAGGTGCGATCACATCCATTCTCTTCAACATTCCCGGCGAGCCGTGGTCCGTAGCGACGACGTTCGACGGGCACCCGATGGCCCAGAAGGGTAAGGCCGACCAAGCCCTGACGGCGGCCTTCACGTCGTCCTTCGTCGGCGCAATCGTCGCCGTGATCGTGATCACGTTCCTCGCGCCGATCGTGGCGCGGTTCGCGCTGAAATTTGGTCCGCCCGAATTCTTTGCGGTCCAGTTCCTCACCTTTGCCAGTTTTATTGGTATGGGACGAGGCTCGCCCTTCAAAACGCTTGCCGCAATGTGCCTCGGCTTCGCGCTCGCCTCGGTCGGGCTCGACAACGTCACGGGCCAATTGCGGATGACGTTCGGTCAGGAGCCATTGCTCAACGGCTTCGACTTCCTTGTCGCGGTCATCGGGCTTTTCGGCATCGGCGAAATTCTTTCCTCGATGGAAAGCGGGCTCAAGTTTACGGGCGCGCATGCGAAGATCCGACTGAACGCGGTGCTGGTGACATGGAAGCAGCTGCCGCAGATGTGGTTCACCTTCTTCAGGAGCTGCGTTGTCGGCTGCTGGATGGGCATCACGCCGGGCGGCGCGACGCCTGCGTCGTTCATGAGCTACGGCCTTGCCAAGCAGTTCTCCAAAAACGGCAAGAATTTCGGTAAGGGCGAGCTCGAGGGAGTCGTGGCGCCGGAAACGGCAGCTCACGCCGCCGGCACGAGCGCACTTCTGCCGATGCTCACACTCGGTATCCCAGGCTCACCGACGGCTGCCGTGCTTCTCGGCGGCCTGCTGATCTGGGGATTGCAGCCGGGACCGATGCTGTTCGTCGAGCAGCCAGATTTCGTGTGGGGCCTTATCGCTTCGATGTATCTCGGCAACGTGGTCGGCCTCATCATCATCCTGACCTGCGTGCCACTGTTCGCGGCGATTCTGCGAATCCCGTTCTCGATCATCGCCCCGGTCATTTTGGTGATCTGTGCCGTCGGCGCCTACACAGTGAACAATTCCATGTTCGACGTGTGGATGATGGTTGTCTTCGGGATGATGGGCTACGTTTTCGTCAAGCTCGGGTATCCATTGCCACCGCTCGTGCTGGCCCTGGTGCTCGGGGACATGGCGGAAGGCTCGTTCCGGCAGTCGATGCTGATCAGCCAGGGTGATCTCAGCGTGTTCTTCTCGAACTGGCTCGTCGGGAGCATCATGACCCTCGGTCTGGTCCTGCTGTTCTGGCCGGCATTGAGATGGCTGATCACCATCGCGAAGCCGAAGGCCGAGCCCGCCGGGACCGTCTGACCGCCGTGAAGATGAGTTCCTGTGAGCCTCGGTTTCTCCGGGGCTCGCAGCACAAACAGAAAAACAAACTACAAAAATGAACTGAGGAAACCCAAAAAGGAGTTGGCAAATGTTCAAGCTGAACAAGTTAGTCGCAACCCTTGCCGGTGGTTTGACCGCCGCAGCTGCCATCGTGGCGCCGCCCGCTCTCGCGTGGGAGCCGACCAAGGCGGTGACGTTCGTCATCCCCGCAGGCACGGGTGGTGGTGCCGACCAGATGGCGCGCTTCATTCAAGGTATCGTGACGAAGCACAACCTGATGAAGCAGCCCATGGTGGTGATCAACAAGGCTGGCGGCGCCGGCGCCGAGGGCTTCCTCGAGGTCAAGGGCAGCGCCAACGACCCGCACAAGATCATCATCACGTTGTCGAACCTGTTCACGACGCCGCTGAGCACCGGGACGCCATTCAGCTGGAAGGATTTCACGCCCGTTGCGATGCTTGCGCTCGACCAGTTCGTCCTCTGGGTGAATACCGATGCGCCCTACAAGACGGCCAAGGAGTACGCTGAAGCCGTCAAGGCGGGCGCGGACAAGCAGTTCAAGATGGGCGGCACCGGATCCAAGCAGGAAGACCAGATCATCACCGTCGCCATCGAGCGTGAAACCGGCGGCAAGAAATTCACCTACGTTCCCTTCCAGGGTGGTGGAGCCGTCGCGGTCCAGCTCGTTGGAAAGCACATCAATTCGACGGTCAACAACCCGATCGAGGCGGTTCAGCACTGGAAGTCGGGCGCTCTGAGGCCGCTGTGCATTTTCGACGGCAAACGGTCGACGTACACCAAGAAGGTCACGGAAACGATGGCCTGGAGTGACATTCCGACGTGCAAAGAATCCGGCTTGCCTGTCGAGTACCAGATGCTGCGTGGTATTTTCATGCCGAAGGGCGCCACCCCCGAGCAGGTGAAGTTCTACGTCGACCTTTTCGAGAAAGTCAGGGCCACTGACGATTGGAAGACGTTCATGGAGAACGGCGCTTTCAATCAGACTGTCATGACGGGCGACGAATACGCCAAGTGGGTCGAGGCAGCAGAAAAGACGCACTACGACCTCATGAAGGAGGCGGGTTTCCTTGCTGCAGGCAAGTGAGGTCTGCTCG